>JAJUHH010000057.1 GCA_029267975.1 Clostridiales bacterium | reverse complement strand
GGCTAAGAAAGCTTATAAACACGCAACAGAACTTGACTTATGCAAAGCAATTTATGAAAAAGAAGCTGCTGAGGTCTCTTACTATCAAAGTTATTATAATATATATCTTTGGCAGGACATACTGGTTAATACAATTTATAATTATGAAGATGGCTATGCATCCTAAGTTCATATTTATAAAGCAAAATGAAGAGCTTTCATGCCTCTTCATTTTGCTTTTACATTTTCTTTCCACTGATATATAAGTTAGGTCTATTCAGATAAAATCAGCAGTTATTAATATTTGCTATTATTGTCTTGTACAGCAAAATGGGTGAAAATATGATTTAATATTCAAGAAGTCATTTCACAAGATGGAATATATACCTGTAACATACACAGCAATCAATTCCTAGCTGCAGGAAAGCAGGAAAACAGATACTTGCTTCTTGTAACTTGACGTCTGAAAATCACGGTGCTAGAATAATATTTGTGCGATAAAGATTTCAAACGACGAAATCTGGTGCAGGAGGAATTGCTTTGAAGAAAGTGTTAACCTATCTGAAGCCATATGCGATACGAATGTTATTCGGTTTCACCATAAAAATGCTCGGAACCTTTATGGATCTGGGGCTGCCTTGGGTGCTTGCATACATACTTGATGAAGTGATACCTTATCATGAAGTGTCCCGCATCTTACTTTGGGGCCTTGCAATGATTCTTTTATCCATTGGAGCCAGGACCTTCAACATTTGGGCGAATCGTATGGCTGCAAAGGTTGCCCGTAATACCACGGAGCGGCTTAGACATGATCTCTTTGAAAAAATACTCAGTCTTTCCGGGAATCAACTCGATTATTATACGATCCCTTCTCTGGAATCCAGAATGACTTCAGATACCTATAATATACATAGTATGATTGGCATGATGCAGCGAATCGGTGTGCGTGCGCCAATTATCCTAATTGGTGGCATTATAATAACAAGCACCCTTGAGCCGGTATTGACGCTGGTTCTGGTTGGTGTATTACCCTTTCTGGCATTAATCGTTTATCTAGTATCCAAAAAAGGAATCCCCCTTTATATGGTGCAACAATTAGCCGTAGATAAAATGGTGCGGGTAGTCCGGGAGAATATCACCGGAGTACGCGTAATTAAAGCGCTGTCTAAAACTGCCTATGAAAAGGAACGTTTTGAGCAGATAAATTCCGAAGTTGTTAAAAAGGAATTAAAGGCTGGCAGTACCATGGCGATCACAAATCCGGTTATGAATCTTGTATTTAATGCGGGACTGACTTTGGTTATTATAGTGGGAGCATACCGGGTTAATAGTGGAATGTCTGCACCGGGAAAGATCGTTGCCTTTTTGTCTTACTTTACCATTATGCTTCAGGCGGTTATGGCCATTACAAGAATATTTGTTGTTTATTCCAAGGCTAGTGCTTCCGCAGCACGTATTGCTGAAGTATTGAATGCTCCAGAGGATCTTAGGATACTATCGGCAGAAGAACTGGAAGCAATGATAAGTCAGGAGGCAGCGAAAGACCAGGAAGCTCAGGAAGGTAAGACATGCCAGACATACCAGACAGGGCAGGAAGTTCAGAGAGGCCAGGATGCTCAGACAAGCCACGAGGGTCAGCAAGACAAAGATTTGAAGGCTGCAGATGACCTGGGATATGAGGATAAGACAGAAGAAAGTGAATATCATATCACCTTCCACCACGTAAACTTCGCTTACACCAAGGAGCCTTGCATCATTGATATGGATTTTGGCATTAAGCGGGGCGGGACTCTTGGGATCATTGGCTCCACTGGTTCAGGCAAGACGACGCTGATCAACCTTTTGATGCGTTTTTATGATGTGACAAGCGGAAGTATTACCATAGACGGAGAGGATATCCGCTGCATGGATAAGCAGCAGCTGCGCAAGAAATTTGGGGTAGTATTTCAGAATGATGTGCTGTTTGCAGACAGAATTTATGAAAATATCAGTTTTGGCAGGGATATTTCTGCGGAAATGGCTCAGGAAGCAATCGCTCATGCGCAAGCGGCGGATTTTATTGAGGCGCTGGATGAAAAACTGGATTATAAGCTGACAATCAAGGGCAGTAATCTCAGCGGCGGACAGAAGCAACGATTGCTGGTGGCACGGGCCTTGGCAGGAAAGCCGGAGATCTTGATACTGGATGACTCCTCCAGTGCGCTTGATTATCGGACAGATTCTCTGCTTCGTAAGGCAATCAGGGAGAATTATACGAATACTACCACCATTGTTATTGCCCAGCGGATTAGTTCGGTAATGAAGCTGGATCATATTCTGGTTATGGAAGACGGGCAGATGGCAGGCTATGGAACTCATGAGGAATTGCTTGCCTCCTGTGAGGTTTATAAGGAAATTTATCAATCACAATTAATGTCATAGATTATGCATTACATGCCTTATGCTATGTGATGACGTTAATCACAGTAAAAGAACTATAATAAGGCGCATAAGAGCTAGAAATGGAGGCCAAAGATGGCTGGGAATACAGGTCGCAGTAAGATAAGTGATAAAACAGATAAGCCGAGGGATACCAAGTATGTACTTCGCCGCCTTTGGGCTTATATCTATCGGTATAAGTTCCTGGTGGCTCTGGCTCTTCTTTTGACGATTGCCAGCAATATGCTAGCCCTCATCGGCCCGATGCTGTCTGGTTATGCCATTGATGCCATACAGCCGGGGAAAGGGCTGGTTATCTTTCAGAAGGTATTCTATTATGCATTTTGGATGATTGTATTTTATATCATATCTTCTGCCTTATCCTATCTCTTGTCTGTCTTGATGATACGGATCAGTCAGAAGATGGTGAAGAGGATGAGAGAGGATCTGTTTAAGAAGCTGGTGGAACTGCCGGTAGGTTTTTTTGACCGCTATCAGGCAGGAGATATCATCAGTCGTATGTCCTATGATATCGATACCATCAATACCTCCCTATCCACAGACGTGGTGCAGATCCTTGCCAGTATTGTTACAGTAGCCGGCTCCCTGATTATGATGATCGTAATCTCACCGGAGTTGGTTCTGGTTATGCTTATCACCATTCCCCTTTCAATTCTGTATACAAGGTATATGGCTAAAAAGGTAAGGCCTCTGTTTCGCAAACGTTCTGCAAAGCTTGGTGAGCTGAATGGATTTGTGGAGGAAATGGTATCCGGGCAGAAGACCATTAAGGCCTATGCTGCTGAGAATTCCATTATGGATCGCTTTGATCATCTGAATACAGAGACGGTGGATGCTTACTATGATGCGGAATATTACGGAAGCATGACCGGACCTACGGTGAATTTTATTAATAACCTGTCCTTATCATTGATTACTGTCTTCGGAGCAATCTTATACCTTTTTGGACATATGACTCTGGGTAATATATCTTCCTTTGTGCAATACAGCAGAAAGTTTTCAGGTCCCATCAATGAAGCAGCCAATATCATCAGTGAGCTTCAGTCAGCGGCAGCCGCTGCCGAGCGTGTCTTCAGGCTGATGGATGAAGCGCCTGAGCTAGCTGACAAGCCGGATGCCAAGGTCTTGGATGAGGTAAAGGGAGAAGTGGCACTGGAGGGAGTTTCCTTTGGATATGTGCCGGACCGGGTCATCATCAAGAACCTGTTCCTGCATGCAAAGCCCGGTAGTCTGACTGCTATCGTTGGCCCCACCGGAGCCGGCAAGACAACCATCATCAATCTACTGATGCGCTTTTATGATGTTTGGTCAGGCAATATCTTTGTGGATAGCATAGAAACCAGGGAGCTTACCAGACAAAGTCTTCGTAAGTCCTATGCCATGGTACTTCAGGATACCTGGCTTTTTCAGGGAACCATCTTTGATAATATCGCATACGGCAAAGAAAATGCCACCATGGAGGAGGTAGTTGCCGCTGCCAAGATGGCAGGCATGCACTCCTATATCATGAGATTGCCGGAGGGCTATCAGACCCTTGTGAATGAAGACGGAATGAACATCTCCAAGGGCCAGAAGCAGCTCCTTACAATAGCAAGAGCCATGCTTTTGGATGCTAAGATGCTGATCTTGGATGAGGCCACCTCCAATGTGGATACCAGAACCGAGATAAAGATCCAGAAGGCAATGCGTAAGCTGATGGAACAGAAGACCTGCTTTGTCATAGCGCATCGCTTATCAACCATTCAGGGAGCAGACAACATCCTGGTAGTGGATCAGGGAAATGTGGTGGAACAGGGAACCCATCAGGAACTGATGGAGAAAAAGGGCTTTTATTACCGATTGTATCATTCTCAATTTGAATAGAAGGCAGGAAAGGTGTGATTCTATGATAGATTGCCATATCCATATAGAACGAGGGCCATATACTCTGGAGTGGCTGGAGCAATTCATTGCCACAGCAGTCAGTCGTGATATAGAGGAAATCTACCTGTTAGAGCACAGCCACAGATTTCATGAATTTAAGCCCATGTATCAAAATGTTCGTGCCTACAATAGCTATCAAAGGGAATGGTTGGAGCACAAGAGCAGGGAATGCAGAAGTATCGAGGATTATATGGCATTCATTAGCCAGGCAAGAAAGTTATCCTATCCAATTAAGATCAAATTTGGTCTGGAAGTCTGCTATTTTGAGGAAGCCGAAGCTCTGATCAGAGAGATAATCGGACAATACCCCTTTGACTTTGTAACCGGTTCCGTTCATTGGGTAGATGGTTTTGGTTTTGATCATAAGAAAGAGCTATGGGATAATGTTGATCTTCATCATACCTACCTTCGGTATTATAAAATTATGCAAAATTTGATAAAAAGCGGTTTATTTACAGGTCTTGCCCATCCTGACAGCATCAAATGCTTTGGACATCAAGCACCCTTTGATTTATCGGATATCTATGATAACATCGCTGATTTATTAATGGAGTATCAGATGTATGCCGAGCAGAGCGGAGGGCTGCATCTTAATTACAGCAGGGAATGTGAGTTGGGGATGAATGCGAAGATGAAAAGGATATTTCTGGAAAAAGGAGTACACATTCTCACAGCCTCCGACGCGCATCGGCCGGAGGATGTGGGAGCTAACATAGCAGACTTGGCAAGATTGCTGGAGAATTCATCCTTATAGTTTGAATATATAATATCAGCTTATCCTAGACTAGTTTCTCGCGGTTTATTCTTACGGTTGACTTTTCATTGTTTACTCACGGTTTATTCTTATGGTTTAATTTTCATGGTTTCTCACGGTTTTCTTCTTATGGCCAAAGTTCTAATGATCAAAATTATCATGTTCTATATTATTATGCACGGTTATCGGCGGACCCGGCTTCAGACATTTTTGTGCCAGAATATCATACTCTATGGAAGTATTACATATGCGCTGCAGGGTATCAAATACCAGGGGCTCCAGCTCCTCCGGAGGCATCTGAACCCGTGCATTGAATAAGAGCATTGCATGGTCATCTGCTGTAAGCTCCCCCTGTAAGGAAACACCCCGGCTGGTGCCGGTGATATTACCGGTGAGGTAGCCGCTGTTATTTTGCAGGATACATTTGATATGTCCGACAGCGATCCCTCTCTGCAGCAGGCGGCGGTACAAGAGACTGAGGAAGTTCCAGATCAAATATTTCCAATCAACAGATGTTCCTTTTAATAAAATACTGGCATTCAGCCATCCCAGGGATGCTTCCTCCTCTGTGTATAGATCATGATCAAGCTCTGCACTATGCAGGCCTGCTTCTTCACTGGCTAACACTTCATTGATCCATTCATCCATATTCTCACCGGTAAGGGCGCTGACGCCAAATACCTTGGCTTGGGGCCATTTTTTTGAAGTCCGGTCCATCAGATAGTTAAGCTCAGCCTTTGAGAGAAGGTCGATTTTATTGATCACAATAAAATCAGCTTCCTCCATTTGCTTTTGAAGTATATAGGAAGTTCTATGATATGGTCCACGATTTCTTGTATCTAAAAGTCCCCGTAGACGTACCGGATCGATTAACACGCTCAGGGGGCCCAAGGTGAGCAGATGCTTCCATTTGTCTTTGATAGGCTGGAACAAAGCCGCTGACAGATCAGCATAGCTTCCCACAGGCTCGGCCAAAATTATGTCTGCACTATTGGCAATTGACATCTGTATTACGGCACCCATAAAGCCCTTAAAATCAGAACTGAAGCTCTTACCGCTTACCTCTGAGGTTAGTTTGCCATTCCTTCTTAAAATTGCGGTGTCAACTAATTCTGATGCCTGATCATTGGTAATGAAACCGACGATATGATTTTTCTCTGATAAGATTTGCCCTAATTTGTTGAGGGCAGTGGTTTTCCCTGCCCCCAGATATCCTCCGATGATGATTAGCTTTGTTCCCATCCACTCTACCCCTTTAGATCTATCGCATGAGTGCAAATATCTAAATCTATTTCAATATATGAGCTATGGAGGGAAATTGGTTATAGCAAATCAAGAATTTCTTCAATAATATGTGCCGCATCACTGACAAAGATGGGACACAGAGTATTCCACAGGTCATTCTCCTGTACATATTGCATGCCTTCCGGAGTCCCAAGGTCAGCCTTTAACAGATCATAACAGTTTATGGAGCCATGAACCTCGTTAAATCTGTCGGTAAATTCCTTAGCCAGACGGTAGCATTTTTCTTTCGCTTCTGTATCCTCAGCCAGGTATTGTCCATATTTTAATCCGATCAGCATATAAGCACCGGATACTGCACCGCAGGTCTTGGCACTTCTTGCCATGCCGCTCCCGAAGGGACAGGCAAGCTTCAGTGCGGTGGTTTTATCTAGGCCCAGCTGTTCACAATAGGTTGCGACAACAGCCTGAGAGCAATTAAAACCATCTCTAAAGTATTTTGCGGCTTCCTTCATCCTTGTGATTGGTTTATTTGTATCAAAATTGCTTTGTTGCCTTTCTTCCATTCTCCTTCCTCCTCCTTTCGACCATCAGTGTACGGAACCCAAAGGCTGCTTGTGAATATAACCAAGGGTACAACTAATAAAATATATAACAATATTTTACTTGACAGAACAAAGAGCAGGCGCTATACTAGCGTTTAAATACAGAAAAAGCGATGATAAGAAAGAGTAGGAATAAATGAGTCCAACAGAAAGCAGCCGTTTGATGAGAGGAGCAGGATAGTTTATTCTGAATACGTCTTTGAGCTTCACACCGAACAGGAAACTAAGTAGGCTGTGACGGAACCCTGCACCCGTTATCATGCTAGAGTATCCAAGATAAGAAGATTGAAGAAGCATAAGCTCTCTTAATCTGATTAGTACTGCGTACTCAAAGAGGTCAGCCATGCAAATGGCAGATAAATAAGAGGTGGTACCGCGTGAGTAATCCCGCCCTCTAGGCAACTGGAGGAGCGGGTTTTTTTATTGCATCGCATTTACTTCTGTATTCAATCTATCATAGAAAAGGAGAGTTAAGATGAAGACAGAAAGGTTACACAACAGGATTGAAATTGAGGAGCAGATCAGGATCATTAAGAAAGGTGCTGCAGAGCTCATCTCGGAGGAAGAGCTTCGGGAGAAGCTGGTAAGGTCCCAAAAGGATAACAGACCACTGATTGTTAAGCTGGGACTTGATCCCAGTGCACCGGATATCCATCTGGGCCATACGGTTGTACTTCGTAAGATTAAACAAATGCAGGACTTAGGACATCATGCGGTGATCATTATCGGAGATTTTACAGGCAGAATCGGAGATCCCACCGGTAAATCAAAGACACGAAAGCCCTTAAGCGAGGAAGAGGTTAGGCAGAATGCAAAAACCTACACAGATCAGATCTTTAAGATCCTGGATCCACGCAAAACCACAGTACGCTTTAACAGTGAGTGGTTGTCCCGGTTAAATTTTGAAGAAGTGATCAAGCTTGCGGCCAGTACTACGGTTGCCAGACTTCTGGAACGGGATGAGTTTATGAGCAGGTTTAAGAAAAACGAGTCGATAGGCTTACATGAATTCTTCTATCCTTTAATGCAGGCCTATGATTCTGTTGAGATTAATGCGGATATTGAGCTGGGCGGAACGGATCAGACCTTCAATATCCTTATGGGAAGAAACCTGCAGGGGAGCGTAGGAAAGGAACGTCAGGTAGCAATCTTCATGCCAATCCTGGAAGGTCTGGACGGCATAGAGAAGATGAGCAAGAGTCTTGGCAATTACATTGGTATCAATGAGCCTGCAGAGGTCATGTTTAAAAAGGTGATGGAAATCCCGGATCAGCTGATCATACGCTACTTTGAGCTGGTAACCGATGAACATCCGGACCGTATTGAGAAAATAAAGCAGCAGATGGAGGAAGGGCGAAATCCCAGGGATGTAAAGCTTGAGCTGGCATCCATTATCACAGGACTGTACTATAGTGATGAGGAATCCTTATGGGCGGAGGAATATTATCATGCCGTATTTACAAAAGGCGGGCTTCCTGAGGAGATGCCGGAGATAACAGTAGAAGCGGAGAAGAATAGCTTGCTTGAGCTAATTCCCTTTCTTGTAGCTGAGAAAATTGTAGCCTCAGGCAGTGAGTTCAGACGTCTGGTGCAGCAGGGGGGAGTACAGGTGAATCAAAGAAAGGTAGAAGACTTGGCGGAACGCTTTGTTGAGAAGGAAATCGTGATAAAAATCGGGAAAAAGAAATTCCTCAAGATAATCTTCGTGTAAGATTACCTTGAGGAAAGATTTTGGGGTTACTTGAGGAGGCATGCCTTTGTAGAAGCTTATCCTGATAGTAAAGCTTACAGAAGCGTCCATAACTTATTTTATAATAATTTCGACAGGGTCATCCAGTAATTGCAAGGGTGCATAATTCCATCTCAGCTTATAATAATGATCTCTGAAATTCTCGATTTTGTACTCGGTGCCGATGGTGTGTTTCTCCTCATCGATGGAAGAACTGTAGGAGTTGAACATGTATTCCTTGCCATCCAGATCATAATACTGAGAACCAAGGCATGACCTTCTCGTAGAACCATCCTTTAAAATACTGTCCAGAGTTAAATATAGAGTTGTATTATCTAACTCCATATTACGTACCGATACTCCTTCCGGCATATTGGTAATTGACTTGCTATCATACAGGTATAGAGGAACTTAGCTCTTCTTTATAGGCCGAAAAGGAAAAACCACCCGCTATGCGGGTGGATGATTATTATGAGTGATATTGATAAATTACATGTGTCGGTGATTGCTTTAAGCAAGACTTTTTAAGTCTGAATAGAACTTCGGATAGGAGATATCTACACATTCTGCACCGATGATTTCTGTCTCTCCCTCTGCCAGAAGACTGGCAATGGCGAAGGACATAGCAATTCGGTGATCGGCTTTACTCTCAATGCTTGCACCATGAAGAGGCTTCCCGCCATGGATAATCAGGCCGTCCTCTGTGGGGGTGACATCTGCACCCATCCTGCGAAGGTTACCCGCCATGACATCGATTCGATTGCTCTCCTTGACTTTCAGCTCCGCAGCATCCCTGATCACCGTGGTGCCCTTAGCAAAGCAGGCAAGTACTGCGATTACGGGAATCTCATCAATCAGGGTTGGAATGATATCTCCGCCGATTTGGGTAGCGGTCAGTTCACTGTGGCGTACCACAAGGTCAGCAACCGGCTCGCCCCCCTGATCTATGATATTCTCCAGTGTAATATCGGCACCCATCTGCCTGCATACTCTTAAGATACCGTCCCGGGTCGGATTGATGCCAACATTCTTGATCAATATCTCAGAGTTCGGAACCAGCAGCCCGGCTGCGATAAAATATGCTGCCGAGGAGATGTCTCCGGGCACATGAATTTTACGGCCTGTGAGCTTGGGATAGGGCTGAATTGTTGCGGTAGTTCCAACACTGGTAATATTCGCACCAAACTCTGACAGCATCAGCTCCGTGTGATTTCTGGAGAGGGAGGGCTCCGTCACGGAGGTTTCACCCTCAGCATACAATCCGGCTAAGAGAACGCAGGATTTAATCTGGGCTGATGCAACGGGGGACTTATAATGGATGCCCTTTAATCTGTGCTGCTTAAAAAGGCTAAGCTGATCTGAGTTATATAACTGCTCCGAGCTGTAAGGCCGCTCTGAGTTGCGCAGCTGCTCCGGTCTGCTGTTAATCGCAAGCGGGGCACGGTTATTATTGTTTATGCTGCGGATATCAGCGCCCATCAGTGCAAGTGGTTCCATAATTCTACCCATTGGCCTTCCTTGTATGGATGCGTCACCGGTCATGGATGAAGAGAAGCTTTGTCCGCATAGAATGCCGGAGAGAAGGCGCATGGTAGTGCCGCTGTTTCCTACATCCAGGATATCCTTGGGTCGCTGCAGACCATGCAGGCCCTTGCCTTTGATCCTGACATAATCCATTGTAGGGTCATTTGTAATCTCTATCCCCAGTTGGCGAAAGCAGCGGATGGTTGATAGGCAGTCAGCCCCCTGCAGGAAATTGGTCACTTCGGTGGTCCCTTCTGCCAAGGCACCGAACATGACACAGCGGTGGGAGATGGATTTGTCTCCGGGTACGGTGATACTTCCTTTTAATGGTCCGCTTTTTCTAAATAGCATAGTAATCTCCTTTAACGGCGTAGCCCTTCATTCTCCTACGCGCATATTAATTTCTTTCATATATTCTATAATTATATCTGGCAAGAAGAGCAGATGCCTTTTCCAGGGCCTGCTCCTCATAGAATTCTATTCTTAGAACACCTTCTTCGAATTCACGATTATGAATGATACCGATATTCTTGATACTGATCTGATTGCTGGCCAGCAGGGTGGCTATGGTAGCAATGGCACCGGCCTCGTCCCTGATGTCTAGATAAATCTCAAACAGCTTTTTTATCATACCGATGGATCGGTTGGGAATAGCGCTTCGATATTCCCCGGCGG
Source organism: Clostridiales bacterium (assembly GCA_029267975.1). Taxonomy (GTDB): domain Bacteria; phylum Bacillota; class Clostridia; order Lachnospirales; family Lachnospiraceae; genus Mobilitalea. The sequence continues at coordinate 205 of JAJUHH010000057.1, read as the reverse complement.
TATCAAACATCTGATAAAGGTAATTCTCATCTCTTCTGGACAAGGCCTCGGAGGCCGCCTTCAGGTATTCGATATAACGGTCAAGACAGTCTTTGATTTCCGATTAATTGTTCAGACAGATATTCTGCCACATGAGCGCCGAGGAGGAGGCAATTCTGGTGATATCCTTAAAGCCTCCGGCAGCCAGGGCCCGCATCTTCTCCTC
>JAJUHH010000056.1 GCA_029267975.1 Clostridiales bacterium | reverse complement strand
TTGTCTGTCAGTGGGATCTTCTGCTGGTATGCCTGCAGCATCGCCTGAATATTTTCCTCGGTCAGATGCCCCCCACTTAAGGCTACCATTTTCTTGGCAACTACATAGATGCGGGGAAATCCCCGGTATTCCCTGGCCTTTAAGATAGGAAGCACAGCATAGCTGTTTCCCGAGGTACGAACCTTCTTAATCTCCCGATACATCATTTGAAAGTTATCAAATAACCAGCGAGCCGCCGGAATCAAAGAAATGATGTCTGTGGAAAGGGCAGAAATACTGTTACGTAGCTTATTCAATCTTTTATAGGCAACCTGGTTATAATCATCCAGCACAAAGCTGTATCCGATGAGTCTGACCTGATCATGGCTTTGTGCCAATGCAAGCATCTGCTGCTCCCAGAACTCCTGCCCCAGCTGTTCCTCCTCACCGGGGTGATGGAGGGGAAATCGAAGCTTCTTGCCAAAATGATTAAAACGGTAATAAAGCATCAATAAAACAAAGCAAATCAGCCCAATCAGCATCAAAAAAACAATTGAAAGCAACGGTGAATTTATATAAAAATTAATTCCCTCCAGCAAGATCAGCAATGGTAGATCCTCCTTTTGCAAATGATGAATAATGAATATAATGCTTGACTATGTCTTGCCAAAAAGGTAAGAAAATAGGTCCGCTGGGCATGCTAACCATGCTTACCATAAAAAAATAGCACATTATTATATTGTGCCATTTTTTATAACTCTTATTAATTTTTATATAAATTTTCATAAAAATGCCCTGACTTTTGTCAGCGAAAGTCAGGGCAAGCGTTGGGGGTAGTAACAACCAGAGGTGATAAACCTAAAGGTTGTATGTAATTAAGGTTAGTGAATAAGCAGAGGTAGTTAAATCTAAATTGTCAGATAATCTTGCGTTCCAGGAGATTGGAGGATAGTTTGATGCTTTCCTTGGTCCTGGTAAAATCATAGTTTAAGAAGGTTGAGGAGGTTTCTGTCAGGGGACCTGCATGTTTAAAGTCCAATTCTTTGAACAACAGCTCCAAATGGTCAGAAAATGCCACAAGGCTTTCAATATAATCATCAATGATACTGGGTCTTTTGGCCAGCTCATTATTTAGCAAAAGGCACTCCAAATGATAGGATTGGTCTGCTAACTCCAAGGCACCGATATTCTGAAACATCTTCTGCAATACCTGGGTAATGGATCTGAGACCATCAAATTCCTGTGTCATGCTCATCATCCGAAGAATTGGCAGCTTTGCTTTGATACTCTTTAATGTAGTCAATAAGGCCTGTGCGTAATTTCTCACATTTCCAAGAAAATATCGATATCCTGAGTTAAAGTCAATCTCAGGTACACAAGCAAACATTTCACGAGTCATATATCCTCTCATGTTCATCCCCACTCCGTATTTTCACTTTTGCTTATGTGAGGCCATCATAGCTCCTTAAGTGGGTCTAGTCTTATGTCGGTCCTGCTCTTTGCCTCATCCGTTAGATATATACCATATATTGTAATTTTATTCTAATCATAACATGATATAGTAGCTTTGTAAATATTAAATTCCATCATTTTCTAGTACATTTTGACTAAAGTTTGGAAATAATCTTATCTTATCATAACATTTCGACTGAAATTTACTTAACAGTAATTACAAAAGCTGAGATGGTTCGTGTGATTTTTACCGCAATATATTTATCATGAAAGAATTAACAGGTTGGGACTAGCATATTTATTAAAAATGTTGTATCATGAAGCTACATTTTTAATAAATAAAGTGACGAACCGATTTTGTTTTACAATTAGGAGGTTAACAAGTGGAAAAAGAAATGGTTGTTGTGCTTGATTTTGGTGGACAGTATAACCAGCTGATTGCACGAAGAGTAAGAGAATGTAATGTATATTGTGAGGTTCTGCCCTTTACCACAAGTCTGGATCGGATTAAGGAGCTTGCTCCAAAGGGAATTATTTTCACAGGCGGTCCCGCCAGTGTATATGAACCTGATGCTCCCTCCTGTGAATCAAGTATATTTTCATTAGGAATTCCTATCCTTGGCATCTGCTATGGCTGCCAGTTAATGACCCATCTGTTGGGAGGCAAGGTAAGCAAGGCTCCCGTTCGTGAATATGGTAGAACTGAGATCAATGTTTCTACTACTTCCAAATTATTTCAAGACATTTCTCCTAATACCATCTGCTGGATGAGTCATACCGATTATATTGAAAAGCCTGCAGCAGGCTTCGAGGTGATTGCACAGTCTGATTCCTGCCCCATTGCTGCTATCGAGGATGTCGAGCGCAAGCTTTATGGTGTTCAGTTCCATCCCGAGGTGCTTCACACCCAGGAAGGTAGCAAGATGCTTCATAACTTCTTATATAATGTATGTAAATGCTCCGGCGACTGGGTAATGTCCTCCTTTACCGAAGAAATGGTGAAATCCTTAAAAGAGAAAATTGGTGATAAGAAGGTGCTATGCGCACTCTCCGGCGGTGTTGACTCCTCCGTAGCTGCAGTTATGATCAGTAAGGCTGTTGGTAAGCAGCTGACCTGTATCTTCGTGGATCACGGTCTCCTTCGTAAGAATGAAGGCGATGAGGTTGAACAGGTCTTCACTACCATGTTCGATGTCAATTTTGTACGTGTCAATGCACAGCAACGCTTTTATGATAAACTGGCGGGCGTATCCGAGCCTGAGCAGAAACGAAAGATCATCGGTGAGGAATTTATCCGCGTATTTGAAGAAGAAGCGAAGAAAATCGGAACGGTAGACTTCCTGGTACAGGGAACCATCTATCCCGATGTCATTGAAAGCGGCCTTGGTAAGTCCGCTGTCATTAAGAGCCACCATAATGTAGGCGGACTTCCGGATTATGTTGATTTTAAAGAAATTATTGAGCCTCTTCGTAATCTTTTCAAGGATGAGGTTCGTAAAGCGGGCTTAGAGCTTGGTATTCCGGAGAAATTAGTGTACAGACAGCCCTTCCCAGGCCCCGGTCTTGCAATTCGTATTATCGGTGAGGTTACACCGGAGAAGGTTCGTATCCTGCAGGAAGCAGATTATATCTATCGGGAAGAAATCGCCAAGGCAGGCCTTGACCGCAGTATCGGACAGTATTTTGCAGTACTGACCAACCTGCGCAGCGTTGGTGTCATGGGTGATGAGCGTACCTATGATTATACTATAGCCCTTCGTGCGGTTACTACCACCGATTTCATGACTGCGGAGTTTGCAGAGCTTCCCTGGGACCTGCTTGGAAAGATCTCAAATAGAATTGTCAATGAAGTCAAGCATGTAAATAGAATTTGCTACGATATTACCGGTAAGCCGCCGGCAACGATTGAGTGGGAATAATAGAACCAAAAAGACGCAACCACCGAAAGCCTGTAAAGCCTTTCGGTGGTTTTCTTTTCGGATTAGCTCTTGAAGCTGATTTAAAGCAATTTGTCCCTCTGAAGCAGTTTGTCCTTATTAAGCGGCAAACTGGCTCTTATACAGCTGTGCATAGAAGCCGTTCTTCTCAAGCAGGGTCTTGTGGTCCCCTTGCTCAATAATTTTACCATCCTTCATCACCAGAATAATATCTGCGGATTGTATGGTGGAAAGCCTGTGAGCAACGATAAAGCTCGTTCTTCCTTCCATCATTTTTGCAAAGGCACTCTGGATCTTCAGCTCTGTTCTTGTATCGATGGAGGAGGTTGCTTCATCCAGAATCAACATGGGCGGCAGACAAAGCATGACTCTTGTGATACATAAGAGCTGCTTCTGTCCCTGGGATAAGCCTCCGCCCTCTTCTGTAATATAAGTATCAAAGCCATGGGACAGGCGCTTGATAAAATCATAAGAATGGGCAGCCTTGGCAGCCTTAATGATTTCCTCTTCCGTGGCATCCGGCTTACCCAGAGTGATATTCTCTCGGATGGTGCCTGACTTTAGCCAGGTATCCTGAAGGACCATACCATAGGATTTACGAAGACTTCCTCTAGTGAGATCCGTGATATTCTTACCATCAACCTTGATAGCTCCGGAATTAATCTCATAAAAGCGCATCAGGAGATTAATAATCGTAGTTTTGCCGCAACCCGTAGGTCCAACAATGGCAACCCGCTGTCCGCCCTGTACCTCTAGGTTAAAGTCTTCAATCAAGGGCTGCTCCGGACGATAGGAAAAATACACATTCTGCAGTTCAACATTTCCTTCTGTATCTGACAGGATGATTGCATTCTCCGCTTCCGGCTGCTGAGGCTCCTCTTCAATTAATTCAAATATCCTTGAGGCACATGCCAGGGCATTCTGCAGCTCGGTAAATACACCTGATATCTCATTGAAGGGCTTGGTATATTGATTGGCATAGCTTAAAAAGCAGGACAGCTGCCCCACGCTTAAATTGCCAAACACAGCTACAATTGCTCCTAAGATTGCCACACCGGCGTATACCAGACTGTTGACAAACCTGGTACCCGGATTGGTGAGGGAGGAATAAAAGATTGCCTTTAAGGAGCTTTCCTGCAGCCTCTTATTAATGGAATCAAATCTTTTTAAGGCTTCCTGTTCATATCCAAAGGCTTTTACTACCTTCTGCCCGCCAATCATTTCATTGATCAGTGCCGTCTGCTCTCCTCTGATCTCGGAGTGCTGTTTAAACATAGAATAAGTATGAGTCGCAATAAAACGGGCTACCAGGAGTGATATGGGTGTTAAGAGTACTACCAGCAGGGCGATATAGACATTGATAGAAAACATAAAGCCCAGGGTTCCGAGAATCGTAATGACCCCCGTAAAGAACTGTGTAAAGCCCATCAGCAAACCGTCTGCAAGCTGGTCCACATCGGCAATCACCCGGCTGACAATATCACCGTGGGAATGTCCGTCAATATATTTTAAAGGAAGCCGTTCAATTTTCTCAATGGCTTCACTGCGTATATCTCTGGTAATATGATAGGTAATCTTATTATTGCAGATATTCATGATCCACTGGAAAAGGCCTGTTATGCCTATCATTACTGCAACCTGAATGAGAATAGACATAATCTTCGTAAAGTGTACATTACCGGCACCGATGATATAATCAATTGCATTTCCGACTAAAACAGGTACATATAAGGTTGATGCTACTGTGATAACTGCGGCCAACAGGGAGATAACAATGAAAATATGATATTTATTTAAATAAGCCCACAGCATTTGAATGGTGGCTTTCTGTATAACTTTTTTGCTATCCTTCATTACCCTATGCCTCCTTTTCAAATTGGGAATAGTAAATCTCCTGATAGATATCACAAGCAGCCAATAATTCCTCATGCTTACCTATCCCCGCAACCTTGCCGTTCTCCAGCACAATGATCTGATCCGCATACATGATGGTGGAGGCTCTTTGCGATACGATAAATACCGTGGGAGCCGGCTTTAATTCTCTGATCGCCTTTCTCAGCTTTGCATCCGTTGCATAGTCAAGAGCTGAGGCACTATCATCCAGGATCAGTATATCTGCCCCTTTAACCAGGGCTCTGGCAATGGTAAGGCGCTGCTTTTGCCCGCCCGACAGGTTCTTTCCCCCCTGCTCTATGGGAGCATTCAGCCCTTCCTCCCTGGATGCCACAAACTCCATTGCCTGGGATACCTCCAGGGCCTGAAGCAGGGTTTCTTCTGAGGCATCTCTGTTGCCTATCCTTAAGTTATCCCGGATACTTCCCTGAAACAACTGCGCCATCTGGGGCACCACCGATATCTTATGGTTTAAGGCCGCAAAGGAATAATCCTTTACATTTCTTCCATCAATCCTGACCTCGCCGGAAGTAGCGTCATAAAATCTTGGAATTAAATTAATCAAAGAGGTTTTACCGGAGCCGGTACCACCAATGATACCAATGGTTTCCCCTCTTCTTGCCCGGAAGCTGATATCCGTTAAGGATTCCTCCCCCGCATTTGCATACTTTAAGCTTACCTTACAAAACTCCACTACATATTCCTGCTTGTCCTGCGCAGCTGTATTTCCTTCTTCCATACTGCTTTTTATCTCAAAGATATCTCCGACACGCTTTGCACAAGCCAGGGCCTTGGTCAGACTGACAATCAGATTGGCAAGCTTGATCAACTCCACCAGGATCTGGGACATATAATTATATAAGGCTACTACCTGCCCCTGGGTCAGATCTCCGCTGTTTACTCTGGCAGCACCTTGCCAAATGAGTACAATTATCGCACTGTTAATAATGATGTAGGTGATGGGGTTCATCAGACCCGAGAACCTTCCTGCGAATTTTTGAAGATTTGTCAGATTCTCATTGGCCTCTTTAAAGTTTCTTAGCTCCTCTGCTTCTTTGTGAAAGGCCCGAATGACCCTAACACCGGTTAAGTTCTCCCTTGTCAGTCTCAGTATCTTATCAAGTCCCCCCTGTATCTTCTGATAGATGGGCTTTGTAATCAGCATAATCCCAAATACAACAAGGGAAAGAAGGGGGATGGTCACCATAAAAATCAAGGCAGCCTTTTTATCAATGGTAAAAGCCATGATCATGGCTCCAAAGACAATAAAAGGAGATCGCATGAATAGTCTTAAGAAAAGGTTAATTCCATTCTGTATCTGATTGATGTCACTTGTCATCCTTGTGATTAAAGTAGAGCTTCCTACGGTATCCATCTCCGTATAGGAAAGGGACTGGATATGTGAAAAGAGAGAGGATCGAAGGGAACTTGCTGTACCTACTGCTGCCTTCGATGCAAAATATTGCGCAATAATAGAAAACGCCAGACCGATAACTGCCAATAAAATCATCAGCAGGCACATACGGATAATATAGGGTATGTTTTGACCTCCGATGCCTTGATCAATAATATTGGCCACAACGAGCGGTACAAACAGCTCGAACAATGCTTCCAGCATTTTTAACAGTGGTGCCAAAATACTTTCCTTTTTATAATCCCGTAAATACTTAAAGACCTTCTTCATGATGTAATCCCTCGTTCTGTTCCGATTTTGCTTTCCATTATGGTAAAATAAAACTCGATTATGGCAGAATGACTCCAATGATCTTGATTGTCCAATGGCATAATAGTAATATATTCTAGAGACCTTTTCAATACTTTCTGTGGTTTTCTGGTCACATTGTCTGAATGTATACATGATGTACACATGTTTTATGGCACCCATGATGCATGCGTGTGCAATAAACCGGATTACTCAAAGATACTACCTAAATACTCCTTTCTATTACCTGTATAGGAATGGGATATAAATTAACCCTGAAGTGATACTTCTCGTATCCTCTTCAGGGTCATCTTTTTTGTATATCCTTATATTGCTATGTATTATAATGTTATTTCTTACAACATTATTTCGTCTTTCCGGGTGTGATAGAGGTAATTGTAATTTCCTTGCAGGTAGATGCCGGAATAATCTGTTTGGTAACAGAATCGGTATAGGATTTTATACGAACATAAATCTTGTCGTTAACATTAACCTTCGTGATTATGGTTGGTTTATTCGTAGGTATAGTGGTCCATTTCGCAGTAGAAAAATCAAGGGTAGAACCGGCAGCAACCCTGGCATACTCATAATTTCTCTTGGGGGTTGAATCTGAGATGGTTATGGTGGTTCCGCTAATATATATAACATCCGGACAGGGTAACTGTGCAGGGATCTCAATGATCTTAGAGGCTGATGTCACCTTCTTATCCGATCCTTTGGTACGAAATTCTATTTTACCTGCTGGCAGAGGTGTCGAACTGGAAGCCACTCCATAGGTAAACAAGGTGTATAAACTGATTGATTTTGCCTTCAAATCAGTCACAGGGAAGGTTGTCCAAGCTACCTCGTCATTGATCCGATACTCTGTCTCCCCAGGTTTAAAACCTGTTAGCATAAGCTTGCTTCCATCTAGCTTTACGGCAGGTGCAGTAGGTCTTTTGGGAACTTTAATGGATGCAATCTTACTGGGGCGGGAGCTTGTAGTAGCGGCTGTCCGATAATAAAGGGTAGTACCTTTAATCTCATATAATGAGGTCGGCATATTATTTACCGCTGGTTTCCATGTTCCGTTGGCACCATTGCGATATTCCACGCTTCCCCCAGTAGTGGTTGAATATATAATACGACCAATCCCGCTATTCACGGTATAGGTAACCTTCGGTTCTGGCGGCTCTGCCATTAAGGTTACTATTCTGGGAATTGTATCCTTGTTTCCTTTAAAGTAAAGGTCGACTTCCTTGGTTGAAAGAAAGGCTGCAATGTCCATATCTCCGGCATTAATTCCCTCCCAGGTCTTGCCCTTATCAAGACTGATATAGAAGGCATTGCTTCCTCCCGGACCAGCTGATATCGTAGCTGTCTCTGTAAGATAATTAACAACCACATTTACCTGGGCACCTGTATTGGCAGTCGCATTGGTTGGGCCTAATAGCTTCACCACAGCCAGCAGCAGGATAAGTGCCATTAGCGGAAGGATCCCTTTCATTGTTGGAGCCCATTTATCTTTAACATACTTAAGTTTCGTCATATCTTTTTCCTCCTATGTAGGTCACACTTTGAAGAGCCAATATATACTAGTTATATCGTCACTGCTGCCTCAAAACTGAATATACTTTCCCAAATTTATCATATGAATTCTGTTGGTAAATACCGGATCGCTTAAAGCAATTTCCCAGCTCAATCTCTTATTTCTGGACTGTAAATTATTAATCCAAGTGAATTCTGCTCCTGTATTTCAGTATTCAGCTGGGTAAAAAAACTCCAAATTTTATGGATTACATCTGCATCTATTATAACTTCTATCTGAAAGGAAAACAAGAAAACAGGAGTAATTACCCATAAGAGGAAAACAAAAAAATGCTGTTGCATCACATAAGTGAATCAGGATGGAAAAGATAACATGCATCCCATCCTTCATTACTTATATCTGCAACAGCCCCATCATTTACCCTCTGATTACTTTTTCAATGTCTCTTAGCTGTGCTTCCGGGCTGATTGATTTTACTTGATCGATGATTAATTGCTTTGCTTCCTCTTCCTTCAGATGATATGCCGAGCGAACATAATCCTCTCCAAACAGATGCTCACTCAAGCTAAAGTTGGCTACCGGCCAGCCATATTCCTGATTCTTCTTGTTACTTCTCTTCTTGAAGCTGCGCACGGTAATATAAGTCTGCATCTGTAGTGTCGTCATTACTCCCTCAAAGCCTTTTTCTCCATCCTTGCCAAAGCCAGCAAGTGCTTTGATTTCATTGGAAGGAAGTACTTCATATTCCATAAGTACATCCATTATCTTCTTGGACCGATAGCTGGCAAGACCATCCTCATACCTACTGTCAAAATCATAGCCGTTTCTTCGGTAGGCTGCAAAGATTGGATACCATTTCCTTGAGATAAAACCTGCCCGATTGGAAAAGAGCTTACCATAAGCGATCTTCCCCTCCTGGGCAATTACCTCACGCCAGACCCAGGGATCTTTCAAGGGATCAGGTCCCCACCAGCACTGAGCTGCGGTACGCTCCTCAACGGAAAAACCGGGAACATTATTCTTAAATAAGGGGAGAAATCCGACCTTATCAATATAGTCTGACAGCTCATCGCATGTTATAATTCGCATAGGATCCTGAAGGTCAACACCTTCCATTACCCAATTACCGTTAATCGTAATCACAATAATTCCCCCATTTTATGCAATGTTCAATTCTTACTGTATGGTATTGTTGCTGTCTGGTATTCTTACATTTGTCATTCTTACGTATGATATTCTTACTTACCTGTTGCAGATTATCCTCTATTTGATCATACCGCCATGAAAATGACATTCATAGACTTTCTTCTCTAAGAGGAATATCTCTTCATAACCTTGAAACCATTCAATATCTCCCTGTACAATGCAGTGATAGGCATAGTCTCCGTTCTTATGTACGAATGGACCACGGAAGGGATATTCCTCTGGGACCAGCTTCAATGCTTCCATAAGAAAATTACCTGAAAAATCATCTCCCAAGGTGCGACCACAATAATTCATTGCATAAACAGGCTGTTCTTTTATATAGAATACTTCTTCTCCTGCAAACCTTTCTCCTCCGAAGTAAGAATCATAATAGCTATACTCCCCATCTGAATACCGATAATCATATGACTGCGGTCTGGAAGATGCAACCATGGCTCCCTGCCCTGCATAGCACTCCTTCTTTGCTTTACATAAGAAAGTGATTGCTGCTTCCGGCAGTCCCTTCTTTTCATTCCCCGAAAAGCTGTCACATGTTCCTTCCTGGGATTTTAACATCCGGTCAATACTGATCTTAAATATATTCGAGAGCATAATTAAATTATCTACATCCGGATAGGATAGGCCCGCTTCCCACTTGGCTATGGCCTGTCTTGATATACCCAACTGCTCCGCAAGGTCTTCCTGGGAAAAACCTTTTTCTTTTCTGATCTGTGCAATCCGTTCTCCAAACTTCATACCATCATTCCTTTCACTATAAAGAATTATCACTATCGTATAGCTACAGGATAATCATAAAACGTTCGCTCCCAAAGAACCACCAACCCGGATTAACAATTTGGCAACCAATGGTTACCTACGATTAGGATACCGCTCGTTTATCCTTTGCATTCTTATCCTACCGATTTCTATCAGTTTCGTTTTCTACCGGTTTAGTTCATCCAAAGTCATATCATACGCAGGTAGAAAATCCTTCATAAAGGCATCGAGCTCGGGTAAATTCATGGCAATAAGTATCTCTCGAAGTGATTTTTCCGCACTGGCGAATTCGCTATTGCCTGCCTTTCGTTCTTCGATACATTTGATTAAGGCAGACAGCTTATCCGCTGCCTTCACCAGCTTCCAGAGATAAGCGTCCTCCTCCATAGGAAAGAAAATGCTCTCATAGCTTTTACGGATATCCTCCGGAAGCATATGCAATAGCCTTTCGGCTGCGGCGTGCTCCACCGCCCGAAAGGCTCCCTGTATATTTTCATTAAAATACTTGATTGGGGTAGGCATATCACCGGTAATAATCTCAGTCGCATCGTGATAAATGCCTATAAGCGCTGCCTTCTCTGCATTCAATGGATTGCCAAAGCGCTCCCTGCCAATGATAGCCAGCGCATGAGCCAGGATACTTACCTCAAGAGAATGCTCACTGATATTTTCTGAAATAGAATTGCGCATCAGCGCCCAACGCTCAATGTATTTCATTCTCGAAATCAT
>JAJUHH010000055.1 GCA_029267975.1 Clostridiales bacterium | reverse complement strand
GCCTGCTTTTTCACAATACTTTGATTTAGTATCTTCATCCTTCACACCATTCCTTTACACATTTCGGTTTACATACCATTGAAATTACAAATTGTATATGTAAGTACTTTCATAAACATTTTACACATTTGATCTTATTACGTCAATATCCCTTTATATTTTCTCGATATTTTTACTGATATTTCCCAAATTAAAATTTCTCCTTTTGTTTTAGTTGCCTAAAGCCGAATTATGCTTGATATTTTTACGTCAATGAGCTATAATTTTTGTGAAAGTATTTACACTATTTATTCTATCATTTTAACGAGACTAATACTTGTTTGCTTTCGATTTTCCTTTCATAATGATATCATTAGTGAAAAATAGATGAGCATTCTGTTAAGGCTCAAGATGAGGTTAGACAATGAATATCTATGACATATCCAAGAAGGCAGGAGTCTCAATTGCTACCGTTTCTAGGGTTCTGAACGGTAACTCCTATGTGAGTGAAAAGACCAGAAAGAAGGTCTTAGCTGTAATAGAAGAATGTGGTTATACCCCAAATGCCTTTGCCAGAGGCCTGGGGCTGAATTCAATGAAAACGGTAGGTATCCTGTGCGCCGATTCCTCGGATCCTTTTATCGCCAAGGCAATCTACTATCTGGAGCAGGAGCTCAGACAAAATGGCTATGATGCACTGCTTTGCTGTACCGGCTTTGACTACCTGGAGAAGGAAAAATATATGAATCTCCTGCTGTCTAAGCGTACAGATGCCGTTATCCTGGTGGGCTCCAACTTTGTTGAAGATAAGGATAACAAAAACCAATATATCAGAGATGCTGCCAGATCCGTACCTATCATTATTGTGAACGGTGCTTTGAATGGTGAAAATATTTACGGTACCCTGTGCGACGACTATCACGCCGTTTATGAAGCTACCAAGGCTTTACAGGCCAGCGGTCATGAACGTATTTTGTATTTATACAATTCCCACTCCTACAGTGGAAGCAATAAGCTCTCCGGATACCTGGCCGCTATGGAGTTTGACCAGCATAGTAATCTGAACAAGGAAGATTATGTTCAGTATTTTTACGGTTCCATCCAGGAGATAAAGGATCACCTTACTTCCCTGAAGCAGAAAGGGATCAGTTTCGATGCCGTTATCACCTCCGACGACAGTCTTGCCATTGGTGCTTTAAAGTATGCCAAAGAGAACGGGCTTACTGTTCCGGAGCAATTGTCCATTATCGGCTATAACAATTCCATCCTCTCGCAGTGCTGCGAGCCGGAATTGACCTCCATTGACAACAAGCTGGAGGCAGTATGCAGCAATAGCATCAGGGCCCTGATGGATGTTTTTCGTGGCCAGCAGGTTCCCCTGCGCACAGTATTTTCAGCAGAAATCATCAAACGCGGGACAACACGTTTTTGATTAATATTATTACAACAGGAAAGAGGGAAAAAAAATGAAAGCATTTTTAGACCAGGACTTCTTATTGTCCAATGATACTGCTGTTAAGTTGTATCATGAGTATGCAGGTAAGATGCCCATCATCGACTACCACTGTCACATCATTCCAAAGGAAATTGCAGAGGATCGCAGATTTGAGAATATCACCCAGGTATGGCTGGGCGGAGATCATTATAAATGGCGTCTTATGCGCGCAAACGGCGTGGAGGAATACTATATCACCGGGGATGCTCCGGATTGGGAAAAGTTTGAAAAATGGGCAGAGACGATATCAAAATGTATCGGTAATCCCCTGTATCACTGGACTCATCTGGAACTGCAGAGATATTTCGGATACCATGGAGTATTAAATAAGAATACCGCAGGCGAGGTATGGGAGCTTTGCAACGCAAAGCTGCAGGACCCCTCTATGAGCGCCCGTAATATTATCCTCAAGTCCAATGTTACCCATATATGTACCACCGACGATCCCATTGATAGCCTGGAATGGCATGATGTGATCGCCAAGGATCCAACCTTTGATGTTACGGTTCTGCCCACCTGGAGACCTGATAAGGCCATGAATCTCGAGAAGCCGGAGTACCTTGACTATATTGGTAAGTTAGGTGAGCTTGCCGGTGTGACAATCGACAGCTTTGCTGCCCTGATTAAGGCACTGAAGGTTCGCCTGGATTACTTTAAGGAAAGAGGCTGCAGGATTTCCGATCATGGTTTGGATTATATTATGTACGCTCCCGCATCAGAGAAGGAAGTAGAAGATATCTTCCAGAAGCGTATTGCCGGCAGCAGCTTAAGCCAGCTTGAGCTTATGCGCTATAAGACCGCCTTCATGGTTGAGATGGGTAAGGCATATGCGGAACTTGACTGGGCAATGCAGCTTCATTATGGCTGCAAGCGCAATAATAACAGTAGAATGTTTGAGAAGCTTGGTCCTGATACCGGTTTTGATTGCATCAATAATTTTGCACGCTCCGAGCAGATCGCAGACTTCCTTAACGCCCTGAGTGCTGAAGATAAGCTTCCCAGAACTGTTATCTACAGCTTAAATCCTTCCGATAACGCTGCTATAGATACCATTATCGGCTGCTTCCAGGACAGCAGCGCTCGTGCTAAGATCCAGCACGGCAGTGCATGGTGGTTCAACGATCATAAAACCGGCATGATGGAGCAAATGACTTCCTTAGCCAATATTGGTTACCTGGCAGGATTTGTGGGCATGCTTACCGACTCCAGAAGCTTCCTCTCCTACCCGAGACATGAATATTTCAGAAGAATACTGTGCGACTTGATCGGTACCTGGGTAGAGAATGGTGAGTATCCGGCTGATTACGATACCTTAAAGGAAATCGTTGAGGGTATCTGCTACTATAATTCTTACAACTATTTTAAATTTAAATAACAATAATAGAATAGGAGCCATAAGCTTTGACCGCTTATGGCTCCTATCCGTTCCTATAGACCTTATATCATTAATATAGACCTTTTATCATTAATAAGTTTATTTCTTCTGTTCTCATTCATGATTATTACTGATTATCTAAGCTATCAACACTGATTACCCCGGTTATGGACCGTGCTCCAGCTCATTTCCAGCTCTGATTCGATAATGGTAATATCAAGAAGCTCCATCAAATTAATCTCATAGGGCTCGATATCATTCTCCTTGTCATCCGTCAACACGCGAACAATGGGCCGTAAGGGGAAATTCTTATTCTGCTCCTTAATAATGCCGATCGCATTGGTGGATAAACGTACCAATGATCCATTCGGATAGATCGCAATCTGCTTGATCAGTACAGAAACCAGCTTTACATCAAATTGGGTTTCCGCATGCTCCACAAGATAATTCACTGCCTGGTTGGAACTCCATCTCCTACGATAGCTGCGATCAGATACCAGCGCATCGTATACATCAGCAATCGCTACTATCCTGGTAAACTCATGGAGCTCTCCTGCCTTCGTACCCGTCGGATATCCCTTTCCATCCATCCTCTCATGATGATACAAAGCCATGATTCTGGATAGTTCGGTTAAATTCACACAACGCTTCAAAGCTTCATAACCCAGCGTTGTATGTTGCTTTATCACTTCAAATTCTTCCGGTTCCAGTTTACCAACTTTATTGATAATCTTAGGGTCGATCAGAATCTTACCAATATCATGTAAAAGTGCACCGGCTGCTAACTTTTCCATCATGGATCGGCTATAGCCCAGCTTATTACCGATAATTAAGGAATATACCGTCGTACTGACCGAATGAGAAAAGGTATATTCATCCGCAGCACTAATGTCATTTAAGCTTACCAGAACATCAGGATTTTTCAGAATATCATCAATAACGCTATTGATGGCTCCTGACATCTCCTCAATATCAATTACCGCCTTAGACGCGAAGTCTTCCATGGTCTGACGAAGTACCTGCTTACACTGCTGCCTGGTCTCTTCTGATATCGCATCCGGTATCTCGATCCCATTGCTCTTCGAATCTTCGATATATACATAATCTATACCCAGCTTTTTCAGACTGTTAACGTAGCGTAAAAGGTCGGTTGTCCCTTCCTTTAACACTAAGTTGTCTCTGTAATAGATTGATTTTCCTAACACCATCTCTGGTTTTAGCATAGACAATGTAACTAAACGCATATGGTCTCCTACCTATTATATATTCATTACTCACAAAAACTCACCATTAACATAATCATACTTTATTGGTTCCGATGTGTCAATAAGTTCGGGTCTGATCGACTGTAAAACGTGACTTTTTTCACAACAGATAGATTATTACGTCGATTTTTGGCGAAATGTTCCTATGTATAATAATTTACACACAGGATTTTCGTGCATAATTAGTAAGGATTAATACCATAAATACAGCTTTATATTAGGCATTATTCCGAAAATTTTTAAGTATATTTTTTTGCTCAGAAGCAATAATCACTGGAACTCAGACCTTTCTATACCGCATTATTCTTTTTCTGCATTTTATGGAATAATTATGAATTTTACTATTTTTTCTTCTAACTACTTGTACTATAATAAAATAAGTGCATATGAAATCAAAAGAAAAGGATAGGTACCACATTTATGGAGATCAGTATACTCAGGCAAAAAGCAAGCGCTATCAAAGAAAATATCCAAAAGGTTATTGTAGGTAAGCACGATCAGATTGACCTGCTGTTGACCGCCCTCTTAGCCAACGGACATATCCTTCTGGAGGATGTACCCGGAACCGGTAAAACTATGCTGGCAAAATCGCTGGCGAGATCCATTGATGCACAATTCAAAAGAATCCAGTTTACACCGGATCTTCTTCCTTCCGACATTACCGGTTTAAACTATTACAATCAAAAACAGGGTGAATTCACCTTTCATGAAGGCCCTGTATTTACTAACATCTTACTGGCTGACGAGATCAACCGTGCCACTCCCAGAACCCAGTCAAGCCTCTTGGAATGCATGGAGGAGAGACAGATTACCATAGATGGAGAAAGCCATATACTGGCCAGGCCATTTCTGGTCATTGCAACACAGAATCCGGTTGAGACCTCAGGAACCTTCCCACTGCCGGAGGCCCAGCTGGATCGCTTTCTAATGCAATTAAATGTAGGCTTCCCCACCCAGGAAGAGGAACTATCTATCTTAACCCGCTTTATCGAAGATAACCCTTTGGAACTACTTACTCCTGTTTGTACAGGGGATGAACTGCTTGAGATGCAGGCTGTAATCAAAACAGTATATGTTCACCCATCCTTAATGAAATACATGATTGATATCATCAATCAAAGCAGAAAACATGATAATATTGCTTTGGGTATCAGCCCCAGAGGAACCCTGGCGCTTCTTCGTGCTTCCCAGGCTTATGCTGCAATCCAGGGCTTAAGCTATGTTACTCCTGAGATGATTAAGCATCTCGTCCCTTATGTGCTGGCACATCGAATGATCCTGCGCTCAAGCTTTCAGCGTACAGCCTCTGCCAGTCAGATTTTAAATCAAATTCTTGCCAATACCGCTGTCCCAACGGAGGATTTCTCATGGAAATAGCTGCTGCCCTGCTTGGAGCATTTCTACTTTATCAGCTGCAAAAATTCTTATACAGCCGGTTCTGGAGGGAAAAACTAACCGTAGCCCTTCATTTGTCCGATCACAGTGCGGTAGAGGGAGAAGAACTGTCCTTAGTGGAGACAGTGATCAACCAGAAGCTCTTACCTATCCCGGTACTAAAAATCAAATACACTACCTCAAGGCATCTGACCTTTCTGGATACCAGAGAAACAGAGGTCACGGACAATACATATCGGAACGACCTGGTCTCTGTCATGATGTATCAAAAGCTCACAAGACATATTCCTTTCCGCTGCAGTAAACGAGGCTTTTATACCATAGATAAACTTACCCTTGTTTGTAATGACCTGCTCTTAGAATCGGAACTGGTGGCAGCCCAAGACCTGAACCTCCAGCTCTATGTCTATCCAAAGAAGGTGGATTGTAAACGCTTTGAGGTCCCATTTCAGACCATGCTGGGTACGGTTTTATCAAAACGCTTTATCAATGAGGATCCCTTTGAATTCAAAAGCATCCGGGAGTATCAGTCCTATGACGCCATGAATACCATTAACTGGAAGGCCTCTGCAAAATCCGGATCCCTTATGGTCAATGTATTTGACCACACAGCTTCCCAGCAAATCAGGCTCCTCCTGAATCTGGAGTTTGATACCATCTGGCGCCATGAGGATCTTCAGGAAGAAAGCATCCGGCTGGCCGCAACCTTTGCAGAATATTTTATAGAGCAGGGTATACCAGTCTCCCTCTCTACCAATGGTCTGGATCTCATAAGCAGAAAGTCCTTGCACGTGCCGGCAGGCTCCGGCAAAAACCACCTTAGGACCATCAATGAGGCCTTAGCCCGTATTGATGCCTCATCAAGCGTTCCGGCATTTACAACAGCTCTGGCTGAGGAACTGAATGAGCTTGGTCCCAGGGACTACATTATCCTAATATCCTATTATCAGCGACTGGAGCTTCAGGAACAGATGGAGAAACTGTCCCGGGCACACATGGATTATACCTGGGTCGTCCCCCTGAACAAAGAGGTACGTTTAACTGTTGATGATAATTTAATGCCTCATATTCTAACCTGGGAGGTTTGATTCTATCCATGAATCTAAAACGAAATCAATTGATCACTGATCTGCTGCATTTATTTTTACAGTTTATCATCCTATATATGCTTACAGCACTTGTACTGCGAAGCTTTTTTTCGGATGCGGCTTTCAAAGCACTGCTTTTACTTCCGGTACCCTTTCTTTCCTATGCCATCCAAAGAAGGATGAAACATATTTGGTCCTTTCTCTTATTGCATATCTCCCTATTATCCATATATGTCATGCTTGCAGAACATCCGCTTCTGAAGGCCGTATATGGAATATATATCGCAGGCCTAAGCATATATGCTTTTTATCAAAGACACAAATCTGCCTGTCAGACCATGGGGCTCCCTTATCCTGTGCTCATTCTTGTGTTTATAAATATTTGCTCTTATTATCTTCATATGCCTGATATACAAAAGCTGTGTTTTTATCTTTCCCTTGCGTATATCATACTTTACGTACTGACTTTATACTTGTCTAATTTATCAAGGTTTGCCCACAATCATGCAGACCTACAGAACGTTCCCTTTCAGCAGATCAGAAGCTCTAATCATGTACTGACCTTGTTTCTCAGTGGTCTTTTTCTCTTTATCATGGTGGTCTTCTCCTATTTACCGCTGGGTACAATGCTATCCGCTCTGGGCAAAGTGCTCTTGGGATTAATTCGTTGGCTGGTGTCCTTGCTTCCTCAATCCAAAGAAAAGCCAGCACAAATGACTCCGGTAGAAGAAACAGCAGCACCGGCCTTTGATCTCCCCCCCTCTGAACCCTCCCGCTTCATGGAAATGATCTCAGAAATACTTCAATGGATCGCGACAATTCTTGCCATCGCAGGCTTCCTGGCCTTGATCCTTTACGGAATCTACTGCCTGTATCGCTATTTCTATCTTACGAGTGAGAAAACCTGCAATGATGAAGTCGTTTTTATCTCACCCCTGACAAAAAAAGAGCGGACAGCAAAAGCAGACCGGCATTCCCATCGATTATTCTTTGGGCGGTCCAATAACGATACCATTCGCAAGCTATTTGCCAAGGCTGTTTCTGCTAAGGCAAATGGGTACAGTAAGCTGTCAAGGAGTATGACCCCCTATCAACTATCCGAATTTGCTCTTGGCAGTAGCAAAGATATACGGAATCCGGCTGAATTAGAGGATAAAAAGCAGCAATTAACTGCTTCCTATGAGAAAGCAAGATACAGCGACAAGCTGTGCAGCAGGGAAGAAGTTCGTAAAGTAAAAGAATTATTAAAATAAGGCCTTTCAAGGCCTATCACTTCATCATATTGCCTATAAATCAGATGGTTATTTTTCACTATATGCACATTGTTCTTTATGTGGCAAAATGGTAAAATAAAGTCATATTATGAGATATTTAGTAACTTATGGAACAATGGTAAGACACTTATGAAAGTAAATAAGTGCCAACTAAATTTTGGGGGACAATATTATGAACATGCTAAAAAAAATCAAAAAATTCTTATTTGATCAGAAAAACACACAAGCTCTTATTATCCGTCTTTCCTCTGTTATTCTTGGTCTTTTGCTTGCTTCCTTCATCCTGGGCTTAGTCAGTCCAAATATGTTTCGCTATGCATCCTACGTTATTCTACCCGTCCAAATCCTCTTAGCAACAATCCTGCTTATCTTATTAGTACAGTTTCTCAAAGCGATCAAGTTAATTGATAAGCATGCCGTAATTTTATCTCAGGGTGATCTGAATATTGATGACATCATATCCGAGAAGACAAGAGGACTTGAGATCCTTACCTCTGCCTTTAATGATATGAAGCGCAACCTATTGGCTTACATAGAATCAACCAAAACCAATGTGATTATCTTATCTGAAGCTGTGGACAAGGTAACAAAAAGCATTGATATGACTTACAAGGGCAATGAACAAATCGCGGCAAATATTACAGTGGTAGCAGAGAAAGCACAGGAACAGCTGCAAATCGCCAAAAATACCCTGGAGGGAATTGAGAAGGTAAGCCAGGGTGCAAGCCGCATCACAAACTCCCTTAGCAGCATCGAGCATTTCGTGGAGAATACGGTAAAGCTAACCTCCGACGGTGCAGAGCATCTTGATAAATATACGGATCAAATGCAGGTGATCTCTACGAACTTAGATGAAACCTCCGCATTTATTAAGACTCTGAATGCAAATCTGAAGGAGATCAATGAATTCGGTAATCTGATTATGACCATCACCGAACAGCTGAATCTGCTCTCCCTGAACTCCCGCGTGGAAGCAGCCCGTGCCGGCGAAGCGGGTAAGGGCTTCACCGTCGTAGCCATGGAGATGAATAAGCTGTCTGAGCAAACCAAGGACAGCGTAAAGCAGATTAACCTTCTGCTTGGAAATATCTTAAAGAGCAATACGAAGGTCAGCGACAGTATCGAAAATGTTACCGAAAGCTTTGCCATGAGCAGAGATATCTTTAACTCCATGAAGGATACCTTCTATACCATTAATAAAAATGCAAATATTCTAAATTCCGATATCAAGCAAGTATATGAAGAATCCGTCATGATCAGCGAGAGTACGAAATCTATTAGCGAACAGGGCTTAACTCTTCATGATTCCTCCAATGAAATATCTAATATCACTCAGGATGTTGCTGCGGTAACCGAGGAAGAGCTGGCAGAGAATGAAGAGATTAACAGCCAGGCATTATCCCTGAAAAAGATGCTTTCCAGTATCGAGAACCTGTTAAAGAGATACAGAACAGCTGTATTGCCGGTAGATCAGGTCAGTCCCAAGAGGCTTAAGTTTGTTATGTTAAGTCCCATCAATGATCCCTTCTGGCAGACGGTAAAGCAGGGTGCCCTTTACGCACAGACAGAATTAAAGGATAAAAATGCAATAATAGATTTTATTGGTTTTGATAAAATCGATCATAGCTTTATCGACACCTTGAACGAGAAAATCGAAGAAGGCTGCGACGGCCTAATCCTTCCGGGCCTTGTAAAGGGACTGGAAGAGGCAGCGAAGAAGGCTGTTGATAAGAAGATCCCGATTATGACCTTCAATTGCGACTTCCAGGATACCTCAAAGCGTATTTCCTATTTTGGACCCAATATCCAGTCAGAAGGAACTCTGGCTGCAGAAATCCTGGCAAAGAGTATCGATGAGGCTGGTGAAGTAATTATCTTTAGAGGCAACACCAACTCCTCCATCAATACAACACGCAGAGATGCCGCAGTCGCTAAGCTGGCGAAATATTCAGATATCAAGATAGCATCTGAGATCGATGATATTGAAGGTTCATCACAAGTGTATAATAAATTAAAAGAAAAGCTTTATTATCTGCCCAGCATCAAGGGTGTCCTCTTCATTGGAGATGGTGCTGCAGGTGCTGCAAGGCTGATTGAGGAAATGAATCTTGTTGGTAAGATCAAGCTATTTTGCTTTAATTATAATGATGAAACTGTAAACCTGATCAAGAAAGGTATTGTACATAAGGTATTCAGACAGGATCCCTTCGGACAGGGTCACGATCCAATTATTCATCTATATAATTATCTTGTTGCCAAGAAGGTTCCGGAGAGCTTTACTTATACAAGAACTGAAGTTATCGATAAATATAGCGTAGGCGATCTATAAAGCTGCGATTGATATATTTGATAGCGACAGCTATTCATAAAACAATAACTCCTAAAAGGAATGCTCCTGGTGAAACGTAACCTACGGTTCACCAGGAGCATTCCTTTTATTGTAAGCCAGATTATATATCTTTCATTATTTTATCTGTTACTATTTTATATCAGATTATTTATCTATGATCACCAATCCAGGATTATACCATCTTAATTGCTTGAATAAACTGTTCTGCAATCACAGGATCAAAATGTGTTCCCTTACATCTCTCTATTTCTTCGAATGCCTCTTCAAAGGTCTTTTTCTTTTGATAGGTTCTTTGGTTTGTCATGGCATCAAAGGAGTCAACCACAGTTAAGATACGAGCCAGGTAATTTATTTCCTCCCCTTTTAATCCATTGGGATATCCACTGCCGTCGTATTTTTCATGGTGCTGCAAAACAATGGGTACGACACTTTCAAAGCCTTTAATCTGTTTAATAATATCAGCACTATCCTGAGGATGCTTCTTTAACTCATCCCACTCTTCCTGGGTTAATTTTTTGGATTTAATCAATATTTCCTTAGAAACGTTGATCTTACCCAAATCGTGCAAATAAGCTGCGTATAGCAAGGATCTCTTATCCTCAAAGGGCAGTTTCAGATAATCAGCCATTATGATGCAATAATTATATACTCTTTCCACATGCTTATAGGTATAAGTATCTCTGGAGTTGATGACCGTAATCAGCGTCTTAAGAGGTTTGATCTCTTCCAGCAAATTCGTATCCATATGATCAATCTCTTTTACCTGTTCAAAAACAGAGGAATAAACCTCCACCTTATTTCTGCGTAAGAACTTGGCTCTGTATAAAGCCATATCAGCATGTTCTATCAGATCCTTGAAATTCTCCATATCCCTGTGATAGCTGGAAACACCAATGGATAAGGTTATTTTGCTGTCATGGATATATTCTTTTCCATAGTAATCATGTTCAAATACAGCCTCTCTTAAGTGATC
>JAJUHH010000054.1 GCA_029267975.1 Clostridiales bacterium | reverse complement strand
TTAGAATACAGGCACTATCTATATGCTAAAGTTGCATAAAAATCGCCAGCTGTACTACAACAGGCTGGCGATAGGAATTTTTATTTTTTCATCTGTCTACTTGACAGGGGGCAGTTCAATTTGTACCGAAAGTCTGGAAACCTTGATTTTAAGCCATTTAAAGCATTTTATTTTCACCTTATTGTAGGGTATTCTTAACCCCATACTTCTCTTACTATTTCCTGAATGAAACGAAGCTTTGCCCACTGCTCCTCTTCTGTTAGTATGTTCCCTTCTTCTGTAGAAGCAAAACCACACTGTGGACTTAAAGCCAATCTTTCCAGAGGAATATACTGCTCTGCTTCATGGATTCGGCTTATGATACGCTCCTTATCCTCCAGTGCAGCGGATTTACTGGTGATCAGACCTAAAACCACTGTTTTATCCTCACTTACGTATTGGAGAGGTTCGAAGCCACCGGAACGATCATCGTCAAACTCCAGATAAAATGCATTTACATTTTCTTTTGCAAAAAGATCCTTGGCAACCCGGTCATAAGAACCTTCACAAGCCCAAGTGGAATGGAAGTTTCCTCTACATACATGTGAATTAATTACCATATCCTCTGGCTTTCCCTCAATGGCAAGGTTATTGATGCGGATTAATTTCTCAATGTATTCCTGCAGACCGGCTTCATCTGTCCCTAAAATAAAGCAGGCATGAGGATCAACACATACACCCCAGGTACAATCATCGAATTGAACATTGCGGCAACCAGCCTGATACAAATCCTGTATAACCTTTCTATAGCCCTTGGCAATATCTTGAATAAGCTCCTCCTCGTCAGGATAGATTTCTCTGGTCTTCTCAAGATTAGCCGGTATAATCATCTGGAATAGGAACTGAGCCGGAGCAGGTATGGTCTGACGGGCTACCGCATCTTCATCCTCAAACTGTTTGACAAACTTGAAATGCTCTACAAAGGGATGATCTTCTACCGATACCTTTCCGGTTAAAAAGGTATCATCAATCAAAGCTGCTTCTCCATGAAAAGGTATCCCATCCTTGGTCTTTTCATGACCCACTCCATGAAAGCCCCACATAAAATCCAAATGCCAGGTACTTCTTCTGAATTCTCCGTCGGTTATCACTTGTAAACCAAGCTCTTTTTGCTTCTTAATCAGTTCTTCAATTGCCTTATCTTCAACTGTCTTTAATTCCTCTTTAGAAATTGTACCCTGAGCAAAAGCTTCTCTTGCTTTCTTCAGGTAATCTGGTCTTAAAAAGCTGCCAACGATATCATATTTAAAAGGTGCGTTCTTCTTCATATTAATCTCTCCTGTCTTTGTTGGTTTTTATTGTTCGCTGCAAGCCCAAGATTATAGAATATATCGATTATTCGTATAAGAGCTGCGTGTTCCTGAATGCTTGCGTTAAGTTTTATGTAGTCTCTTGCTTCTAATGGGTATAGTGTTGTTGATAGGTATAGTGTAGTTGATAAGTATTAGTATAGTAGACTTTTCTTTACTTGAAAAATACAAAAAAATATGTGTTTGATATAGTTTTAAGCTATACCAAACACATATGATGGTCTAAGTAAAATTATTTAAATTATAACTTCTTCTTATGACGTGGACACCCCTTCGGAATTGTAAATGAACTAACATGGGATCATCCTACTTCCAGATTAACATGTCTTTTCAGGGCTTCCATATAGGCCTTACCATATCTGCTTAGGGTCATGTCCTTCAGCTTAATGATACCTACTGACATATGTTCCTCTACCAGCAAGGGTCTTGCGATAATATTCTCTCCGTTTAGCTCCTTGCTGATGATCCCAGTGCTTACGGTGTAGCCATTAAGACCAACTGCCAGATTAAATAAGGTCGCCCTGTCCCTTACCTTAATATTCTTATTACGATCCAGGGTAGAAAGAATTTCCTCGGAGAAGTAGAAGGAATTATAGTCGCCCTGCTCAAAGGATAGATAAGGATAAGACTCCAGATCCTCCAGACTTACTGCTTCCCGGTCAGCCAAGGGATGCTTGGAACTAATGAAAACATGGGGTTTGGCTACAAAAAGCTCTTCAAAAACCAGGCCATTTTGCTTAATGAGTTTTAAGATAAGCTCCTCATTCTTGGAGGAGGTATATAAAATACCAATTTCGCTTTTTAATCTGGAGACATCTTCAATAATTTCATAGGTCTGGGTCTCCCTTAGGGTAAAATCATAGCTGTCTCCGCCAAACTCGCGAATAACATCCACAAAAGCATTGACTGCAAAGGAATAATGCTGAGTTGAAACTGAAAATCTTGGGCTTTGCTTCTTTACATTCAGGAACTTTTCCTCTAAGAGACTTGCCTGCTCCAGAACCTGTCTGGCATAAGCTAGAAACTCATCACCAACACCTGATACTACTATGCCCTTATTGGTCCGATTGAAGATGGTAATTTGCATTTCATTTTCCAGTTCCTTAATGGCATTGGTAAGACTCGGTTGGGAAATGAATAATTCCTTGGCAGCCTCACTGATGGTCCCTTTTTCAGCTACAGTTACCACATATTTTAACTGTTGTAAAGTCAAAGCTCGTCAACTCCTTATCTCTTATCTTGGTAATAATCACTTGGTTCATGACTATTTTATTCGAGTTCTGTAAGCTCCTCAGATTATGTTATTCCTTATGTTGAAATCTTTTTTCTCTATCACTTTGTTCCCAATCTCTTTCGTATAATATCAGCTCATATAAATTCAGTGCCAAAAATAGCTCTGATAACCCTAACCTTTAAAGCATATGGGCACGAAGTTCGTCCCCTGATAAAGGACTAAGATATGCGGGTGCAATATCAAAGACTGTTTTGCATCCGCTTACCCCTTCTTTGGAGAGACGGTTGATAGCTCTTGCATAAGCAAGAATAACGGAAGCCGTAAACTCCGGATTCGAATCAAGCTTGAGACTATATTCTATCACGTGCTTATGTTCCTTCTCTAATCCAGTCACTCCTGTTCTAAATACAAATCCTCCGTGCGGAATCTCTGCATGCTTTTCCTTCAATTCCTCTTCTGAAATGAAATGTACTGTTGTGTCATACTCATCAAAGTAATTTGGCATAGACTTTATATCTTTCTCAATCTGTAACAAATCCGCACCCTCTTCTGCAACTACAAAACACTCTCTGGTATGCTTCTGTCTCGTTGTAAGTATTGGATTGGATCCACTTCTCACCTCACGAAGGGCTTCCTCTACCGGGATTGTATATTGCTTACCATTCTTGACTCCCTTTACTCTGCGGATTGCATCAGAATGCCCCTGACTAACACCCTTTCCCCAGAAAGTATAGTCCTTACCCTCTGGTAAAACGGCTGCTCCATACAGCCTCAAAAGCGAAAACATTCCCGGATCCCATCCACAGGATATTAATGCAACATGTCCATTTTCTTTCGCAACCTTATCGACTGCTGCGAAATGCTCTGGAATTCTTGCATGTGTATCAAAGCTATCAATCACATTAAAATATTTCGCATATTCTGGTGTCTGGCTCGGAAGATCGGTAGCAGAACCTCCGCAAAGGACAAGGACATCGATCACTCCCTGCAGCTTTTCGATTTCATCTGCAGAATATACTGCAACTCCCTCTGTAGCCGGCCTGATCGATGACGGCTCCCGCCTGGTAAATATGCATGTAAGCTGCATATCATCATTTTGTCTGATTGCACTTTCTACTCCTCTGCCAAGATTTCCGTAACCTAAAATACCTATTTTCATGTTTATCATCTCCATAATCAAATTGAATATAATCGCTGTGCAATGACCCATATCAAGGATTACTCTAAAAGAACTCCTTTGCATTCTCAAAGAGAACCGGGGTTATTTCAGGATATGTCAAGGAATTCGGCAACTCATTAAAACTTTGAACTTCTTTCATCTCACTATTTGGAATTTGGGATAGTTCAGTGATATCAGCCATAAATACCATACCATTAGCCCATGATTCCTCATCACCTGCCCAGTAATCAAATATAGGTAAAATTGAGAATTTTACAGCACCTGATTCTTCGAACAGCTCACGCTTAGCAGCTTCAAGAGGTGTTTCTCCTTTTTCAATATGCCCCCCTTGTGTCTCCCAGGTCAATCGTTTTTTATGACGACTAAGTAGTATTTTTCCTTGATACCTAGATAAGATTACAACATATTTATATTGTTTTAATTCATTTAATTTATAGATTTTACATTTCATAATGTCACCTCATTACAGCTCCTTCGTCATCGTAACGGCAGGTAACTTCTTTCCTGTCCAATTCAATTCAATATCTTTAAATTTAACGAAACCTTTATTGATCCAAAAATCAAGTACAGAGCTATCATATTCAGTAACTACATCTATTCTGATACGCTTACTTCCCATTGATATCAAATAGTCTTCAAAAGCCTGAAAGCTCTGCATTCCATATCCTTTTCCCTTAAAATCATTATGAATCATCAATAAGGATAGATAAGCTTCTTCGCCTACCATAAAATCTATTACTCCAATCATCTTCTCGGAGTTTTTCTCTACTATTTTACAAGACTTAAATCCAATCTTATTCATTGATTCAATTTCTTGAATGATCCATTCCTTTGTAATTTCTTCCTTATCCATATGAGCCATCAGAAAATCTTTATTAGAGTTATAAATGTCAATAATATTATTTATATCCTCTTTATTAACGAAATCTATATACAAATCCTTTGATTCAAAAATCATAAAATCTCCATTTTCTTTACTGTTTTATTCTTATCCATTTTATTGCTCCTCCTCACATGCATTCATATAAAGTAATGAAGCTTTAGCATGCAGGATTAATAAAAACCAAAACTATAATTTTTTTTCCGCAAGTATCACATGCTCCGCAGCATTACTCGAAGTCTCCTTTATTGCATAAAATCCATTTTTCAGCCAGAAGTGCTCTGCCTGTGGATTTCCCTTCACCCATGCCAATCGAATAGCTTGATAATTCATACTCTTTAGATAATCCATCACTTCTGTTATAATAGCCGAACCCAAGCCTTTGCATTGAACGCTTGCATCCGTCATGAAGAATCCTATAAATGCAATCTTTTCTTCAGGATATCCATCAATCAAGTCCATTACAGCTAGCATTCGTCCTTTTTCGTAGAAACCTACAAAATATTTATCTTCCATTGTTACATTTGGAGGAAGTGCGGATAGGTCTTCTAAAATGCTATCTTTTGTAACTACCGGCGGACAATAATCATAATACAATGGATTTGTAAGACAAAGATTATATATCTCATCAACGTTCTCGCTGCTCAATTTTTTGGTCTCATACTTTTTTGAGAGTTCACTCACATTGATCACTGTTCTACCCCTACTTATGATATATGATTTAGCAAAGTTCTAATTATTTCACCAGATCATTATTTATAGTTATTTTAAAAAATAAATATTATATCATTATATACCATAATATGGGATAATACAACGCTACAGAAACAGAAATGGCACCTGCATTAATCTATACCTTCTGATTGACCGCACAGGAATCCATATAGCACTGTGATTATCCTTGCCATACCATTCAATATTGGCGTTACCATGTTTCTATCCGTTGTTTGCAATTCGCAGGCGGCTAAGTATAATCTTCTATTTCTAATATAGGAGGTAATTGTATAGCCGGTCAGAATCTGAAATCCTTTTTGCAATAGCATTGGAGAAATATATGTCTGCCTGAGCACATCCTCAGCACAGTTCTCATCCATAAGATTATCTTCAATATATTTTATTGTGTCTCTAATACAGCTTAGCCATTCCATATATCATTTTCTCTGCGAGCGGACTACAGAATAAACGCCATTTTTTATCGACGTTCCAAATCTCATAAAGTTTATCAAAATTTTCATCCGGATCACATAAAAGGATAGCGACCCTGTCAATTTCTTTATAATCCTCTTCAGTTAGTTCATTAAAATGAAGCCACATATACGGAACAAATGAGAAAGTAAGTTCCTGATTCATTAAGGCATTCAAATCATAGAATAAGTATAAAAGAAGAGCCTTGTATGAATTTGTTCCAAGTCCGTCTGCATATATAAATTTACTGCCATCCGTTTTTCCCGCTCTAATATCTAACCAGGTAGGACCCGCAAAATCAAACCTGTCCCTTGGAATATCATACTGGTTAAATGAGAGTTCACTGTCTTTCCAGAAGCCATCTGCATCTATCATAATCCATCTGCCTTGATTCTCGTCATAATATTCAGTGATCCAGTGGTCTAAGCTTACTCCTTCTTTAATATAAGGCGCATATCCTGCTCTGCAGCGTGCAGCATAGCCTTTCGCTTTTAAAATTGCAGTCATTGATACTGCCGTCAGAAATACATCGTCTTGTCATCTCATCCGATACCAGGGATACCTATCCATATCTCCGTATCTTAAATCTGCATTTGCATTACAAAGTTCTTAATGACAAAGCATTAAAGAATCATATCCATGCCGTCTTTGCGATCACGCCGCTTACAGAAACAGACTCAGATCACCTTAAATAACTTCCATTTGCCTGACCTCTGCCGCAGAATAAAAAAAACTGCCCGAATGATCCAGTCACATACCATCGCAATAGCAATACCGATCACTCCCATATCAAAAACAATGCCGAGAAGATACGAGAGGAATAGCCGCCCTGCAATCGTGGATGCAATGGACACATACATGGTAAATTTCACGTCTCCCGCCGCCCGAAGTCCATTGCTGAGCGCCCCGGAAAAGGGAAAGGCTGTCGCATTGAATACATTGTGAATCAACACCAGCCATATGATGAGCTGCTTTGTTTGTGGTTCCACCGCATATAATTTTAGGAAAAGCGGCGTCAGAAGAAGCACAAACAGGTTCCAAGCCGTAGAAAGTAAAAGTGTGATTTTCATTAACTTTTTAAAATAATAGTCTGCTCCTTCCGTATCTCGTTTTCCCATACACTGCCCAATCACCGTGATAAATACCGGCCCCATGGCCACACCCGCCAACGCAGCCAAAGACCAGATACTTTGTGCCACTCCGTTAGCCGCAATCTGATAGGTTCCAAAAAGAGCCACTATACTGCTAAGAGCCACCTTTACCAACTGAAACACACCGTTTTCCAAGCCATTTGGAACAGCAATTCTCAAGATCTGTTTCATGAAAATGCTCTGCCATCTATGGATCCATTTTCCCTGGTAATATACACCATTATTTCTTCGAAAGCAAAGCAAAGTAATCGCCGCAGCTGAGAATATTCGGGCAATTAAAGAAGGATAGGCAACACCAGCCACTCCTGCCTGAAGCACAAATACCCCGATCAGATTTCCAATCATATTAATGATATTGGATGCCACGGACAAATACATGGTTACATTTGTTTTCCCAAGACTACGGTATACTGCGGCACCGGAACTATAGACTGCCAGAGCCGGATAGGAGTAAGCGGAAATCCGAAGATAGGTCACACAGGCTTCCATGACGGAATCCTCAACCCTTCCGAACATCAGGCGCATGATCCATCTATTTCCGGCCAGAATCACTCCTGACACGATAACCGAAAAGCCGATGGATAGCAACAAAAGCTGGCTGGCAGATGCTCCTGCGGTATCCTTTTCATTGCTGCCTATGTACTGGCTGATTACAACCGCTCCGCCGGAAGTCAATGCGGTAAAAAGATATATAAAAATCGTATTAAACTGATTTACCAGCGATACGCCTGAAACGGCTGCCTCTCCCGCATAGCTTACCACCAGTGTATCTGCCATTCCTACCAGCATAACCAAAAGCTGCTCGAAAAACAGCGGGACAATCATTTTGATTAAATTCTGACCATAAATTCCTTTTCCTACTGCTCCATTTTTCACTGCTTTACTGAATTGTAATCTGTTTCTTCTGATAACCGTATCTGCTCCTCCTTTGCTTTTATTTTCCCTTACCAGCCTTGTAATTTCCTCTCATGTCATCTCTGACTTTCCAATATAGAAAGCATATTCCATAAGCTTATATTGTCATAAAAAATGTAGGTGTAGAGGAAAAGTGAGCTGCACTTTTTCTATACCTACATTATAATCTTGCTTATGATTTATATCAAATACCTTGTTTTTATACATTACTTATTCCTAAAAAGCATTTCATGTGTTCAATAAATTTGGTTGCTGCTAAACTGAACGGCTGCTGCTTGTTCCATGCCAATACACTACTTGCCGTTAGTTCCGGGTATAATGGTCGATAAGCTATCTTCTCCTTGTCCCAAAAGGGTATGGAACCTTCAATCACAAGGGAATAGGCCAAACCTCTCTGAACGATAAGGGCACTGTTTGTGGATAAATTACTGGTAAAATGATCTTGTTTTTCCTGAAAGGAATCTCCAAACCAGTGGGATAGTTCAAACGAATAAACTCAAACATTTCTATATCAACCGGCTCCAGCAATACGCCAATGTCAATCAGACCTTTTTCTATCTGTTCCTTCACCAGATCTGCACTTCCGGTAAAAATATCGAAGGTGACCAGCGGATACTTTTTATGAAAATCTTCAATGATGTCTGACACTACCTGCATAGCTGCCAATTCTCCGCCATCAATGACGATTCTACCTTCCACAAGTTCGTCCTTCTCAGTCAATTCTCTTTCTGTCCGATTAACCAAAGACAAGATTTCCTCTGCACGCCGGCGCAGCAATATTCCCTCATTCGTTAGGGTAATTTTTCTCGCACCCCTGTGAAATAGCTTGACTCCGACTTCTTCCTCCAACTGAGCTAACTGTCGGCTCAATGTGGGCTGTGTAATATGTAATACCTCTGCTGCCCGGTTGATACTTTCCTCTCGGACAACAGAAAGAAAGTAACGAAGCATCCTGATTTCCATTGCAATACCTCCTGCAACCGCTCTATAGTCACCATGAATTATATCAAATTATCTTCATGATATTCTCTCAGGGATATCACACAAGAAACCGGCATATGGAAATTTATATAACATTACCTTGGCACCGAATATATCAACAACCTTACCTTTTTCCCTTCCATCCAAAATCTGCCCAGCTCCTTCAATAAGGTTTACAATTAATTCTGGGAAGACGGGGAACGAACCATGCGATGGATAGATTGTATCAAAGCTATCAGTAAGCATGGACAACTTCTTCAGGCTCTCAATATATATGGACATATTCCTGCGTTCCTTAAACATAAAGATATTTCCATCCTGAACGGTATCTCCTGATATAAGTACCCTGTTGTTTATATCCAGCACAGCTATACTACCTGGCGTATGTCCTGGTATAAAAATGATTTTCAAAGGTCTTCTTCCAAGATCTATAACATCATTATCCTTAATAGGCAGAATAGCACCCAAACCGCCATGTGCCCTATAATTCTCCTCTTCGTCAGGATGCATATAAAAATAATTAAAACTTCTGTTACCAGAAATATGATCCGGATCAGCATGTGTATTCAGAATTATGATTGGCAGTTTTGTGATACTTTCTGCAATCTGTTTAGCATTCGGCGTATTCATACCACTGTCTATGAGCAGTGCTTTTTCTGTTCCTGCCAGCAAGAAAAACGTACCCCATTGTCCTCGATTCGCCAAGTACTACCGTTTATTTGAATAATGTCAGCCATCAATACCCCTCCAAATATTAGTATAGCATCTATTTTGTTAAGTCCTATTGTCTCAATATCAAAAACAATAGTGTTGTAGTCATTACATTTTTATTTCATTCGCTTATTTTCACAAGCATACCTTACCATTCTTAGCTCACCAGGATAAATACAGTGCTTTATTAGGTTATTCTCGATTGCTGAAATGCACTCATCAAGTTCCATCCAAAGCACACTATCAATTTCTTCCTTTTGAATTATAAATTTTTCTTCATCAATATCTCTCCACAAAATGAATACTCGTGAATACTGCCTATCATGAAAAGGTTTTCCACCAAAACAGTCATTCCATATTACAGTTCTGTCTCCACAGAATATAAGCTCATCATCAGAAGCTGAAATACCGAGTTCCTCATGCAACTCTCTTAATGCTGATTCAACAAAATCCATTCCTGAGGGAATGTGACCGGCACTTGAAATGTCATAACAACCTGGGTAAGATTCTTTGGTTTCACATCTTTTCTGGAGCAAAATCTGCACCTTACCCTGTTTTTTTCTTAGAAGCCATACATGAGATGTTCTGTGCATTATGCCTTTCTCATGAGCAGTTTCTCGTGCTACTGTTTCTCCCGTCGGATTTCCGCATTCATCAACAACATCCAAAATCTCCATTTATAACACCCATTCCTTAATATTTGAATTTCATACGTTAATAGTACTTACGTCTATCTCCTTTGAATATAACAGTATTTATGCCCTTTGCTATTTTTATGACGGTCACGCCACGGATTCCACATCTCCATAATTATAACACATAAAATCTCGCATTCTCATAGTTATAAGGTATGCTTGCACCAACAGCCACATCATCAATCAATTTTCTCAAGAATAAGTCAATTATCCATATTGCCCTTCTATTCAAAATCGAGAGGCTCAATAACCCTCACATTTTCAAACTCTACCAATCACATACATTTTTTATGCCAGCGTTCTTGCTACCTTTTAGATAATTTCAATTTATCGATGCTATTAGGTAATCCCAGATAATTTGCCCCTTATCGCCCATCACGTTTTAGTATAGCTTCAATTTATAGAACACCCAGCTTCACATCTGCAAAGGTGAATTCTGCTATATTGAATTCCAAGTCAAAACTAGCTGGGTCCCCACAATAAGCCAATGGATGAAAATTATCTTGAGGCTTCAATGTTTTTGCCACATCACAACGAACTTTTTCCGGAAAGAAAGTAAACATTTGAGCAGTTTCGATAGCACCTGCATGATAATCAGGCTCATATCGATTTTCTCTCACCGGTGGAAAAACAACATCGTTCTCCACTTCAATACCTAATTCCCACATAAAGTAAGCCTTGTAGGATCGCCATGGGCATTTTGTACAAATACACTCCTAAAACCTCAGCTTTTTAGCGATGAGAAAATATCAGCTAGTAATCCCTTCATAGTCTCCGGACTAACTGAAAATGTACCGGCATATTGAGCCACATCTTTACTAATTCCCCTATATAAAGGTGGTGCAATAATTGTGTCAATTCCTTTGCTCTCAAGTCCAAATGAGGTCCATGCCCTTCTACAATTCCTACCGGAAGCAAAACAATCGCACCTTTATCAGCTCCTGCCTGCACTTCCTGCCAAGTCATCTCTACCATAGTTTCCTCGAAAACAGAAAATTTCACTTGCACCCCGTAAGTTACCTTATTCTTTTGCATAATAGTATCCCCCTCGAGATTGGAAACCTCCAACTTATTATCACCCACCACTTATTTATCCTCTATCTCCGTTTCTCTACTGCTAGAGTATATTCTATCCCTTACGCCGCTTCTTGTCGACTCTACTATGTTAAGTCATAAAC
>JAJUHH010000053.1 GCA_029267975.1 Clostridiales bacterium | reverse complement strand
CTCTCCTTTTTCTCACATGCCAGGAATAAGAAACTTATCATAAAAATAAGGAGGATTAGCAGGCTGGCAGAAAAGTTTTTCTTCAACATCATACTTGTCATCCCTTCTACAATTACCAAGATCCTTACTGTATCTTGGCCTCTCTTATCATTCCTTTCCCGTAAACCTTTTTAATGCTGCAATTTCAGCAGGATCATAAGGTGTATGATAAGTATCAAACAGGTCATGCTGCCAACGGAGCAGATCCAGCTCCTTATTGGACCGAAGCTCATCCCAGGGTAGAAAATGCTGGCTTTTTCCTGCCACAAGACCCCAATGATAGCTTCCAATCTTCTTACTATAGTACAGCTCAATATTATCCTCGAAGAAATTATCCAGTACACGGTTGAGCCATTCCGTGTTCATCAGGGGGCGTCCATAGGCTTCCAGTCCTTTGACAACTGCCTTTACCCTGTCAATGTTCTCATATTGATGGAAGGTAATAATATCTGATAACTCAACCGATAATTTCTCAATCGGATTAAGTTCAGCATCCGGGTTGATCCCAAAATCCCCAGGATAAGACCAGCAGCCTGCTGTCAAGGGCTGCATGGGATTCAGCTTCCAGGCCTCCTCGAAGGTTCGCTTAATATAAGGAATGCTGCTGTCGCCCCGATTGGAATTGCCGGGTTCGTTCCACAGATCCCATAACAGTATTCTCTCATCCTTACCGAACCTTCCCATCAAGGCGCTGAGATACTCAAGCATTACCTCCTGCCACTCCTCTTCATCCCAGAGGATCCAGCCTTTTCTTACCTTATCACCGATAAAGGGATTATCAAACTTATGTCCGCCATGATGGCCGATATCGTACTTCACCCATCCGGTACGTTTTTGGGGCGGCTTAATCTCTTTGGGTCGTGCGCTGAAGCCAACGCAATCATTAAAAATAACCGGCATAAAGGAAATGCCATGCTTATGAAATGCGGTTAGATAAAAACCAAGTCTGTCCAGGAAGCTTTCCCGGTCCGTATACCAGATATCAAAGGGTAAAAACATTCGGACTGAATTGATGCCCAGGGACTCCATTAATTCCATTTCCTTTTCTACTACCGGATATACCGCGTCAAACAGGTCCTCCTGGAACATTTCTATATTATGCATGGTAATGGCTGATACATAATTACAGCCTACCACCCAGGGTCTAGCCTGATACCAAGCCCATATTTCTTCTTTACTCCATTGACGATTCATAATCTCCTCCTATCCCTTCACACTACCGACAACAAGTCCTTTGGTAAAATACTTTTGAAAAAATGGATATGTTAATAATACAGGAACCGTAGCCACAAAAATCTGTGCCGACTGTAAGGTATTACTGTTTAGCTGAAGCATCTTCTGCAGCTCAGACGCAGATAAGCTTTCTGAATCATAATGAATTACGATTGTTTGCATATAGGTCAGCAGAGGAAACTTAGACAAGGTATTCATATAAATTGCTGCATCAAACCATGCATTCCAATGCCCTAAAATCGCATATACCGCTATGGTTGCCAGGGCCGGCTTTGAAAGCGGTACAAAGATACCTAAGAGTATTCTCCAGTGACTGGCCCCATCCATGATCGCAGCCTCCTCCAGCTCCTTAGGAAGCTGGCGAAAGAAATTCAGCAGCAATAGAATAAAGAAGATGGGAACACAGCCAGGTATGATCAGGGACCAGATACTGTCCAGCAATCCGGTATCCTTCACAATAAGATAGGTCGGTATCAGTCCGCCATTGATCATCATTGGAATAAAGAATACCCATGCAAAAAAGGTTCGGGCCATAAATCTATTCTTCTCTTTACTGAGTGGATAAGCAACAAGGCAGGTCATGATCAATTGCAGCCCCACACCCAAGAGGACACGGATAAAGGAATTCAGCATAGAACGCCAGAAAATCATATTGCTTAATATGTATTCATATCCTACAAGGGTAAAATCAACCGGCCAAAAGGTGACTTTTCCGGAAGCGATGGCTGAACTGGAAGATAAGGATACCGCAAAAACATAAAGCAGGGGCATAAAGCAGATTAGGCCAACGATTACAAGAAACAATTCGTTAATGTAATCAAATAAATGCATTTTTCCTTTTTTCTTTCTTCTTTCTTTTCCCATGATATCACCTTCCCTAAAATATTCTGTATCCGGCAAACTTATAGGAGGAACCGTAGCTGATTCCTATCAGCACCAATCCTACCAGTGCGCGGAACAAACCCACTGCAGTGGAAAGTGAAAAGTTAAAGTTTACCAGACCAATGCGATAAACCAGAGTATCAAGGATATCTCCTGTACGATATACAATGGGTGAATACATATTAAATACCTGGTCAAAATTACCGCTCAAAACACCTCCGATATTTAAAAGGGCCATCAGGGAAATGATAGGGATCATACCCGGCAGGGTTATATTGAGGGCCTTTTTCCAACGATTTGCCCCATCGATTTCTGCTGCTTCATATAGCTCCTGATCAATACCGGTTACGGCCGCAAGGTATATAATGGTACCAAATCCAAATTCCTTCCATACATCGGTAGCCACGATCGTCTGTTGAAAATAATCATTGCTTGATAAAAAGGGGATAGCCGAACCACCAAGGAACATAATCAGACGATTAAGGGGTCCGTTTATGGAAAGCAGGTCTACAAAGATTCCTGCTAATATAATCCATGAGATAAAATGAGGCAGATATAAGCTGGTCTGAATAATCCTTTTTAGTCTCATATGCTTCATTTCATTTAGTAAAAGGGCAAATATGATCGCTACCAGCATGGTAATAAACATCTTACTGATGGCAAGAACCAGGGTATTGCGGATTGCATATTTAAAGTCTTCCATTGCAAAGAGATATTTAAACCACTTTAAGCCCACGAATTCCTGCTCGCCAAACATTCCTGCTGCAGGTTTAAAGCGTTGAAAAGCTATTTTTAGTCCGTACAAGGGTATGTAATTATAGATAATCAATATTACCAATGGAAGCAATAGCATGAAATACAAGGCATAATTGCTTTTAAAATCCCTCTTTAGCCTCCATAAGATTTTTCCTTTGTTTTTTCTTCCAGTGTTCAAGGTTCCTGTTGCACCATTCATCCTGTTTCCCCCTTGTCAAAGCCATAGAATGCTCCGTCGGATTGACTTAAACGGAGCATTCTATGCTATTGTCAATTATTCTTAACCTTTAACATTAAAAACCATAATAATTATTAATTTCATTTTGGATCTGTTCTCCACCCAGCGCCTTCCACTGTTCAACGAAGTTGTCAAACTCTGAAAGATCAGCATCGCCTGTAATAATACGTGAGAAGGTTTCCAGCTCTAGTTTATCCAGGGTTGCCAATGAGTCAGCCATGGTATCAGTGATAATGGCACCTCTCATATCATATTCCAGCAGACCTCTTCCCTCATAATCGGATGCATATCCAAACATGACACCTGAGTAACGTGTGGAGAATTGTCCTGCTGCAATGTCCTTTGAGGCAGTATCATCACTGGTACGATAGTCATTTTTGATCAGATATTCCATTTGCTTATCATATAAATCCAAAGCATTATAGTTGTATTCAACCAGGGAACGATTCTCTTCCTCAATTGCCTTAAATACATTATTCCACTTTACTATGTTGCCATGAACGGATTCCGGGGCGAAGGGCATCCAGGACCAGTACTTCCATATCTCATTAAACTCTTCCACGGTGGGGAAGTAATCCGTCGCATCTCCTGCTCCGATTTTATGTAATATATTCAGCAGCTTTACTGCAACCTCAGGATGCTCATAATCTTTTCTTACAACGATAAAGCTTGCAGTGTTATCATACACGATGGCTTTGGCCGGAGTATCATCAATGGACAAGGAAGGAATTCCAATCAAGGTCCACTGGGCCTTAGGATCTTCTCTGAATAAGGTAGGGAATGCATCCCCCTGGAACTGAGCCCACTGTACTCCATAAAAGGCACCTAATTTACCCTGGGCAGTAATCTTTCCTGCTTCGTTAAAATCCTTAGCTAAGAATTCGGGATCAATAATGCCATCTTTATACCACTTATGTAATACTT
Organism: Clostridiales bacterium; assembly: GCA_029267975.1. Classification (GTDB taxonomy): domain Bacteria; phylum Bacillota; class Clostridia; order Lachnospirales; family Lachnospiraceae; genus Mobilitalea. The sequence goes on along the minus strand of JAJUHH010000053.1, from coordinate 7,533 downwards.
CAAGGGTATTTTTCATTTCAGGTTGTATGGAACCATAGACGATCTTACCGTCTTTGTTTACCCAGGAATCAGGATAGGCATGTAATTCGTTGGCAATTGATTGAATTTCATAACCATGGGTATAGAGGTCCTTGGAAATACCGATACCATAGGTATCATCCACGCCGTTTTGATCTGGATCATCAAAGGTAAATGCGTATAGGACCTTTTCCAGCTCCTGGAAGTTTGTGGGTTGGCTCAATCCCAGATTCTCCAGCCAGTCCGTTCTGAGGAATAAGCCATGCATCGTCTCAAGAACCGGCGTGGTCATAGGAATACCATATAACTCACCATCAATGGTTCCTGTTTCAAAGCTTATGGCCCTGCCATAACCCATAAGATTTTTTGTTTCCTCCGTTGCTGTGCTTTCCCACACCTTTGTAAGAGGTTGGATCTGGTCCGCATCATACATCTGCTTCATGGTAGTCATATCAACAACCATGATATCCGCCAGATCATCACTGGCAAGCATCAGCGCAACCTTTTGGGCATAGGCGGAGCTAGTGGATACCCATTTGTATTTAATATCAATCCCAAGCTTATCAGCAACCAAACTAATAAAGGGATTTTCCTGTGTGTAGTCAACAGAATCACCTGAAATATCCACAGCTTTAATAAATTCTGCTGTAACAGGCTCTTCATACTTAGCCCAGGGATCTGACAGATCTGCCCCTTCGCTAGCGCCATTGCTTCCACCAACATCAGTAACAGTATTATTTTCTTTGCTATTTGATTCTTCCTTCTTATTTGTTTCCTTACTTGCGCCTGCACATCCGCTAAGAATAGAGACAAGCAGACATAGTAGTAAGCCTACAGCCAATACTTTCTTTCTCATAAACCCTCCTGCATACAATATTAGTTTCATATGATATCAAAGAGCATCGATCGATAACTCATAGAACCATTATAGAGTGCATATGTGTCATAAACAATAATTCATCCTTGCAGTTCTTGCCTATTATCGTCATTTGCAGTTGCTACTTATTGTCCTTGATTGCTCATAATTGCACTGACAAAAATAAGACCTCCAGAGTTATAACAACTCTGAAAGTCTTATTTCTGATCTGATCCGCAATCTATTTAGATTTTATTCCCCTCGGTTTTATCAATATACTTCCTGCAAGTGCAACAAGACCCAAGAGCATAAGTCCTGCCAGAACTGTAATCCCTGGAAGGAAGCCCTTATTCTCCTTCGTAAAGCCCACGGAAATCGCTTCTAAGAAACTATCTGCTGCCCTGGGACCAACCTGGATTGGTTGTCTGCTGATCTCATTTCCCTGATAGAGCACAACAATATGATGTGTTCCTGCTTCCAGGGTCTCGGGAATATTTGCCTGAAGCTCGAATGAGCCGTTCTCTATGGTTGAGACAGTTCCAAGGCTCAGTGCTTCTGAGTGAAGCTCAAGTTCAAGGTCATTCGTGTTGCCTGCAAAGCCCGAACCTGTGATAATCAGGGAGCTTCCCGCATGGATCAGGCTGCCGCTGGTATCTTTTACTTCCAATACTCCCTTGGTATTCAGAATGGTCTCCAGCTCTCCCGCCAATGGTTGGGTAGCTGTCTGCTCCTGATCTGAGATATTTACCGTATCTTTATTTGCTGCATCGATATCTGTTGTTTTTGTATCTGTTATATTTGCATCAGCTTCCACTGTATTGCTTTTGCCAGTCCCTGCTGTATTTGTATCCGTGGTATTAACACTTGTCGTATTAGTATTTGTCGTTTCAGTATTCCTTATATTAGCTTGCTTGCTGCCACTTTCTCCTTTATCGTTTTCTCCTGAGGAAGCTATGCTGCCCGTACTTGTATCAGACCCTGTAGCCCCTGCCACAGAGCCGGCAGTCGCAATGTTTGAACTATTTGCTTTGCTGGAATTATTGTTGTTTGAATTACCTGATATATCATTACTTGTTTTATCAGAGCTAGCATTGCTAGAGGTACCATTACTGCTTTTATTGGAGCTTTCGCTGCCGTCCGCTTCTTTGGCAGGGGCTTTGGTGGGTGCTACAGTGACCGCTGCCGTCGGCACCGGTGTTGCAGTCGGGGCTGCGGTAGGTGCTTTGCTTGGAGCTGGTGTCGGAGACGCAGTGCTTACTTTCCCTGTGCCGGGGCCCGCCGGTGTGTCTCCCTTGGTCTCATCATAACCGGGCCAGGGAACCGGTACTCCGGTTGCATCATCATATCCATCCAGGTCGCAGTCCTCCAGGGGTGCCGCGTAAGCAAGCTGCTGTCCCCTTGGTACAACCAAGCTGAGTACAAGCAGGAAAGCGAATGAAATAACTGCTTTCCAAGCATTATACTTCATGCTCCTTCCTCTATTCTTATGATTTATGTTAGCTTTCATGCCGTCCTTATTCTCCTTTCCTAACACAGGGAATACATCCCTGCAATTGCTTTATCAAGCTCAATCTGCTTCATCAGGCTCAATCTGCTTTATCAGCTTATTCAGCATTAGCAACCTTAACCTTCTTATCAGCCATTACAGATTTAACAGTTTCAACATCCTCTTCCGCATAAGCATGAGCCTCGCCTTTAACATCATCTATAACGCCATTGTCAGCCTCATCTTCAGCATCGTCCTCAGCCTCATATGCTGCTATATCGTTAAAGATGTCATCATTAAGACTCTGTTCCTGCCGTCCCACAATTGCAGCTGCTACCATTGCACCGGTAATATTGGTGGCTGTTCTGCCTGTATCGGCAATTGCGGAAATAGGGATGGTCAGTACAATGAGCTCTAAGGGGAGTCCCATTGCTGTCAGAACACTGGCTGTAGTAATGGTTGCCGTACCGGGCACTCCGGCAGTTCCCAAGGATACGAAGAGGCTGATCACCACCAGGAGGATATAGTCTTTTAATCCGTAATGAATGCCAAGTCCGTGCACCCCATAGATGGCAATGAGAACAGGCCATATTCCGGCACAGCCGGGCATACCAATGGTGGTTCCAAGAGGTGCTGTGAAGTTAGCAACCTTTGCGTCCACCCCGATTTTATCGGTCAGTATTCCGGTTGTAATGGGTAGGGTTCCAGCACTGGATTGAGTGGAGAAGCCAACGATCTGTGCCGGTATGATTTTATGGAAGAACTTGATGGGATTCAGCTTTGCATAGGCCTTGATCAGCACAGCATTAATCAACCAGGTATCCAGGATAAAGGCCAGGAAGGAGACTAGGAGTAGCACCAAAAGTGACCATATGATACCTGAGCGGCTGACACCGTTACTGGTGGCGCTTACTACCAAAGCCAGTACTGCATAGGGGGTAAGACCAATAATAAAATCCACCGCTTTAAAGATAATTTCCTTGACTGCTTCAACAAAATTCTTAAAGATAAGAACCTTTTCTTGCTTTTCATTGGCAACCAGGACATAAGAAACCGCAATTAAAACAGTAAATAAAATCATCGGGATAATATTTTCCTCTGCAATATCACTGATGACATTACGGGGGAAGAAGCCCACCAGAACCTGTGCAAAGGGAACCACTTTATTTTCAAAGGTTTGTGCATCAACTCCGTTTAAGGAAAGGTAGGAATTTCTTCCGATGCCAAAGGTCAGGCCTAGTCCAACTGATAGGAGTATGGCAAGCAGCGTAGTCATTAGCAGCCAGAAAATCGAGCGTATCCCTATACCCTTTAGCTGGGCTGTGGACTTTAAGGCTGTTATGCTGCTGAGGATGGATATGATAATCAACGGGCTGACAATGGCATTCAGGGTGCTGACATAGATTTTACCGATGGGCATAACCCAAGAGGTATGTCCGGAGAAGATAATCCCCACCAGCACACCGGCTACCAGCGCACCTAAAATGGTATAGGTAAAGTTTACGTCCCTTTTTTGTAAAAGATAAATAATAACAAATAATATAATGACGACAGCCAGTGCTGCCGCTGATAACCAGTCAATATTCATAATCCTGCATCCCTTCCCTGTTGCGCTAACAATTCTATATGAGGTGTATATTCAAGGAAAATATCAGGAAATGCACCCTATGCATTAGCGAATGCATTTTCAGCATTTCCTGATCAACTTTTTTATTGAATAACGATTTACTTAAGATCATTCGCTTTTACTTCGCTGACTTCTTACCTGAACTCTCCTTTACTGTGAAGCTCACACCGAGGGCAAGCTGCGCACGGTTGCTGCCGCTTATCGTCACCGTAGCCTTATAGGTTCCTGCGGGCAATCCGGTCTTGGGCACAATGGTAAAGGAATCGCTGTCATTTACCTTTAAGCTTTCTATGGTGGTTTTGGAGAGTAGGAAGGCATCGCTGTTGGGACCTGACAGGGTTACCGTAAGATCTCCTGTGGGTGCCTTATGATTCTCTACTTTTACTTCGTAGGCCTTCTGTTCTGTGTAATCGACAGCTGCAGCAGGGAAGGTATATTCCCCGGTACGGGATAATATAAAGCCATAATCCAGCTTTAGCACATCATCAAGGGCCTTCACTGCCTCACTTGCAAAGTCAACCTTGCTGAGACCGTCAATGCTGCCCGCTGCCGTAAGTGCATTCGGTGTTTTCAGTACCCAGGCAAGCTCCAGCATATATTCTGTGTAGGTTCCATCATTCGCCACATTTTTATGCAGCCACTGTCTGGTAACCGGTTTTGCTTCATCCTTGTTGTAGCTGATTAAGAAGGGCAGCTGCAAGCGGATTGCCTTCAGATCGCTTCCGGATAACCAAGGATCTGTTGCTGTAACAGCAGCGCTTAAATCACCATTGGGATAATAGGAAATGCTGTTGTTCTTCTTAGAGTTGTTTTCTGTGGTAAAGTTACCCAGATATTTCACCAGCTCACCATAGAGGTAACTGATATTGCCGTTTCCATTTTCCGGATTGACACTGTTACGGGAGTTAAATGCGCTGGAGCTGGCTGTTACCTTATTAATATCAGCCCCCGTACCAAAGGTTAACTGATTACCAAGGGTAGTGTCATAAACATAAACAATCTGATGTCCGTATTCCTTTGCCTTCCTTGCAACGCTTCCGATAATTGCCTGTGTATTGTGGCACCAGGAAGCTCCAAAAAATATGATATGCTCGCCGGGGGAATTAAGCAGGTTGATCAGCTCCGCGAAATTGACCTGATGGAATACAAAGCCTTCTTCATCTGCATCCGTAAATATTTCTGTCTTTGCAGCACCTGTTCTGTTGCCCTGGGCATCCGGAACACCGTTGTTATAGTTAAAGAAGGTTGCGGAAGCATTGTATACTCTCTGAAAGAATGCAAAATCGGACCTGATACCGGAAGGGATCACTGCTCCCTTACTGTCTCCGCCTCTGAATACCTTGGCTATGCTGCTGGCTGCTACCTTAGCGTCCAGTTCTGCTGCATCCTTTAGGCTGTAGTAAGCGCTGATACTTGGAGTACTATCATTATGAAAGGAAAATAACAGGGTATCCTTGGAATCATAGCTGCTAATAGGCTCTGCTGCCGGCAGCAGTTCAGTAATTCTGGTCCAGAGCTGGTAAACCGATGTTCCATTGGCGGTCTTAAAAGGGCTATCGCTCTTGGTAATATCAATCTGCCAGCCGTCAACAAAGGGATCGAAATGATAGATTTTACTGATCCCGTCTTTTTGCGCCTGCTCGTTGATAATGCCTAATACCGCCTGGCTGCTGGCAAGCTTGGGACTTGCAAAAACAATGTAATAATTCCCCTTGCTGCTTAGAATATCCAGCAGTCGTTCCTGAGTTACTGACTCAAACACATGCCCTGAGGATACCTTATCATATGAGTCGGCAATATAATCCCCTGTTGTCTGATCCGCTACCTTACTCCAGGGATAGGTCTGAGAATTGCTGTCAGTTGCTGCTGCAGCCACATGGGGCAATGCAGTAAGGGCCCAAACCAAGGCCATTAACCCAAAGGCTACTCTTTTTAATCTTGCTTTCATAATTTCCCTCCTTGAATAATGAAACAGTAACACTAACATGCACTAAACACGATTGGTAAAATCATTGAATGCTTCTCTCATTCAATAATATATTCATCCGAAATCATATAATGCATATATTACATATAAAATAGATATGTATAATATGTTACTATGGAGCCCAGGAAATGTCAACCAATATTTGCATAGAATGGTAAATAAAAAATCCATGCAGCAGAGCAGATCTGTATTATCTACTCCCTACATGGATTCCTGCTCTCCCAAAAGAGCTTGATCTCATCATAGTCTGATAAATCGGTATTCATTTATGTGTATTATTTAATCATAAGCTCCTGCTCCTCAAATAAGCTTGCAACAGCCGCATCATAATCCCGGAATTTTTCTGATTTCTTGATCTTCTTAGCGTATTTTTCATGGTCTGTAAACATTGTGATCATATAGGACCATAGTTCTTTCATTTTAAAGAGGACATTCCTGTCACCTGAGAGAATACCCTTATAATCCTCACAGAGCTTATCATGAAAAGCTTTCAGCTGCTCTTTCGTAAGTCTCTCCTGCCTGCTGATATAGTCGACCAGCCCCGGATTAGTGATCAAGCCTCTTCCGATCATAACCCGATCTACCTCACTAAAATTCTGTGTAAACTCCTGATACGCCTGAAGGTCGAACAAGTCTCCGTTATAGCAGACAGGATTTTTACTAAGGCTGAGCGCATCCCTAAACACCTTGAGATTTGGCTGATTCTCGTAGAAATCCTTTTGTATTCTTGGATGGATGATCAACTCCTCCAGCGGGTATTTATTGAATATCTCAATTAAGTCATAAAACTCTTCCGGTGCATCCTTGCCTATTCTGGTCTTGATTGAGATTTTGGTAATGGAGGCAGCAAATACTTCCTCCAGAAATTCATCCAGTTCCTTTCTCAGAGCAAGAAAGCCGGAGCCTCTGTTCTTTGAAACCACGGTGCCGTAAGGACACCCCAGGTTTAGATTAAGCACATCATATCCCAGTTGCTTTAATTTCTTAGAGGTATTTATAAAGTCTTTTGCATTGTTTGCTAATATTTGAGGGACCAAATGCAACCCTTGATTGTGGTCCGGCAATACATCGTTGATCGCACGTGCTTTAAAGCCTTCCTGTTGATTAGCAACGATAAAGGGGGAGAAATATTTATCTATGGAATGGAAGAAATGCTGATGGGCATTCCTATATATATGCCCGGTTATTCCTTCCATGGGTGCCATATAAAACTTCATAGGTCAGGAGCTCCTTCTTATATAAAAATAAAGCTGAAAAATATCAGCTTGATTAATAAATCTTTAAGCCTTCGTTATTATATGTTTTTTTAAATAAGAAGTCAATGAAGACAAAAATAGATTTTATGGTACAAGTTATGGTATAATATAGTTAAATTATTGTATGAGGAGATAGTACGATGTATAAAAAACTTAAACCCGCCTTCCTTCTTGTGATTTTACTGCTATCATTTTTCATCCCATCCGTAGAAGCAAGTGCAAAGGTACAAAACATTGAAAATCTATATATGGAGCTTACTCTTCCCGAGGATACCATTGTCGTTCCTGCAGATGCTTCCAATT
>JAJUHH010000052.1 GCA_029267975.1 Clostridiales bacterium | reverse complement strand
ATGATGCTCTGCTTGTTTAAGAAGTATCAATGACTAAAGTAAGCAGTAGTTATATCTCATATGTGAATACCCGTGAGAAGATTTCCACAGATGATATTAAGTTCTGTTATTGCACTGAATTTATTATCATGTTAGAGAAGGAATACAATCAGAAGACTGAGAATGAGTTTAAGGCATACCTTGAATCAATCGGTGATTCACTCGTTGTAGTATCGGACGATGATGTTGTTAAGGTCCATGTACATACGAATGACCCGGGCTTAGCAATCCAGAAGGCATTAACGTATGGTTCATTGACCAATATGAAAATTGACAACATGCGTGAGGAACATCATGAAAGACTGAACCTTGCTTCAGAAGCTGCAGCAACAGAGAAGGTGGAAGAGAAGAAGCAAGCGGAGCAAAAACCCAGAAAGAAAGCTGGATTTGTAGCTGTTTCTATGGGGGATGGTCTTGATGAGATATTCACTGGCCTTGGTGTGGATTATATCATTAAGGGTGGCCAGACCATGAATCCAAGCACCGAGGATATGCTGAATGCCATCGGTGAAGTGAATGCAGATAATATCTTCATTCTGCCGAATAACAGCAATATTATTCTTGCTGCAGAGCAGGCAAAGCATCTGACAGAAGATAAGAATATCTTTGTGATCCCTTCAAGAACAGTACCACAGGGAATTACAGCTGTCATTAATTTTGTTTATGATAAGACTCCGGAAGAAAATGCTGCAAGAATGACGGAGGAAATGAAGAAAGTAAAATCCGGTCAGGTAACCTATGCCGTTCGGGATACCAGCATTGATGGTAAGGAAATCAAGCAGGGGAACATCATGGGTATCGGAGATAAGACAATTCTCTCCGTAGGTGAGGGTGTCGAGGAAACCACACTTGCACTGATCAAGAGCCTGGTAGACGATGATTCTGAGCTCATCAGTTTATATTATGGGGAAGAAATCAGCGAAGAGGATGCCAATGCCCTTGCAGATAAAGTGATGGAGAGTTATCCGAACTTGGATGTTGAGGTTCATTATGGCGGACAGCCGATTTATTATTATGTTTTATCAGTAGAATAAGAAAATATCAAAGTGAACGCTAATCCTGTTCACTTGGTAATGAGTTAATCAGTGGTTCGAGAAAATATCGAGCCACTTTTTGATAAGAGCAGTCCGGAGATATAGTAATTCAGCTGCATTCGAAAGATTAGGTGAGAGGAGGACTTGGGAATGGAGAGGGACAGAGTGCCGAAACCGGGTCAGATCTATAAGCATTTTAAGGATAAGCCATATCAGATTATTACGATTGCTACTCATGCGGAAACAAAGGAAAAAATGGTGGTATATCAAGCTCTGTACGGAGATTTTAAGACTTATATCAGACCCCTTGAGAATTTCTTAAGTGAAGTTGATCGTATCAAATATCCCAGTGTGACTCAGAAATACCGCTTTGAGCTTATAGGAAGCAGAGAGCCTGACTTAGAATTAGATAAGGAAGATCAAATATCTGGCGGGATGAAGGAAGTCCAGACTGAACAACTAACAGCTCAGGCTGATCAACAAGTTCAGACTGAGGAGCAGGAAGCTTTGAAGGTACAGCAGGAGGTTTCGAAAGAGCAGGAGACCCCGATTACAGAGCAACCGCTTTCTGAAGGTGGTATTAACAATGTGCTTTTACAGTTTCTGGATGCGGAATCCTATTATAAGAAGCTGGAAGTAATCACATCCAACAGAAAATATATGAACGACCGTCTGATCAATGATATTGCAGTTTCTTTGGATTGCACAGTGGATGAGGGACCCATTGATCAAAGAATTCAAAATCTCATCATCTGCCTGCAGGCCTTGTGTCGCTTTGAAGATAGACGGCATCGTTAGGAAATTGAACATAGGAATTAATGTTGTGTTATAAATAAACAATGGCTCCGGCAATATCATAAGCAGAATTGTATTGAAGTCCTGCTTATAACATAGCCGGAGCCATTTTCGTGTTAAGCTTTCAGTATTGTGTCAGCTGCATTACTCCAGGTTTAGCTTCTTTCGGAAGATCAGGTCGGTAAAGAAGTAGAAGAGAACGCTGGAGATGATAGTGTATAGGATACTGATCGGGAATATAATATGGGGCAGGGAGCTGACTTCATTAAAAGTCTTATTAAAGAGCAGGCCTGCCAAAACAATCAATAAGCTGGTAAATATCTGAATGACAGCATTGATTGCGATATAGGCTACGAAGGAGCCCAGTACTTTATGTCCACGAAATAACTGTCCTATCGCAATGGAGACATAAATCATAAGTATATTATTGATAAATCCAAATAAGATTAAAACACACAGTTCAATCAGGAACAATGCAAAACCCATATCACCAAAGATTAATCTTCCATCATTCATTTGAATGAATATAAAATCCTTAAAATTTTTAAGGCGTTCTGGGGTGGCAAATACACCCAGGAGTGAAAGCATCACACCAACCATGCTGGCGAGAGACCAGACAGTGGATACAAGCAGTTTTGAATTAATGAGCTGATGAGACTTGACCGGCAGGGTGAACATCAGATATCCCTCATCAGACATCAAATTCTTGTAAAACCTGGTTATGACAAATACAGAGGATACCACAACGATTGCAATAACAGATAAGACATAAGCCAGCGTTACAAGCCCGGTAATCACATTCAAGGTCCCCTTGAACTCAAGACTTAACACAATGCGATCAATTATCGTCATTACAGCCAGAAGCAGATATAAGGGTAAGAGTAATCTTGCAGTTGCTTTAAATTCATGTTTGATCAGTTTACTTAGCATCGGAATACCTCCCTGAATAAAGTATCGATGGACTTGCCTTCTCTGGAACGGATATCCTCTACGGAAGCATGCAAGGTTACGATACCGTCCTTAATAAAGACTACCTCATCCAGCACCCGCTCAATATCGGCAATCAGATGCGTGGAGATGATTACGGTTGCATTTTCGTTATAATTTGAAATGATTGTATTGAGAATATAATCCCTGGCAGCAGGATCTACGCCGCCGATTGGCTCATCCAGGCAATACAGGTCAGCATTACGGCTCATGACCAGGATCAGCTGTACCTTTTCCTTAGTACCCTTGGAAAGAGTTTTTAATCTCTTGCTGGGATCAAGATGGAGGCGATCCAGCATCTCATAAGCTCTCTTTTGATCGAAATCCTCATAAAAATCCTGAAAGAAGTTGATGGTATCTGATACCCGCATCCAGTCAGGAAGATAAGTCTTCTCAGGCAGGTAAGACACGATTTTCTTTGTTTCAGGTCCTGGCTCCTTACCACCAATCAGCAGAGTTCCTGCTGTCGGCACCAGTAAGCCATTAATTAATTTGATCAATGTGGTTTTGCCGCTTCCATTGGGACCCAGAAGTCCGATGATCCGGCCGCGCTCCAAGGTTAAATTAACATTGGAGAGAGCAGCTAAGGCCGAATAATGCTTCGTCAGTGATTTGCACTCTAAAATTGCTCCCATTCTATACTACCTCCTTAATGCGTTTGCATTATGATGTCTGGGCATGATATGCTCCGGCAATCAAAAGCCAATGACATCTTTCCTATTATGCTTGTAAGATTCATTCTGTCTCTTCCTGAATGACCTTGGTGATCAGGGTCAGGGTTTCCCTTGGTGGATATCCAAGCTGCTTCATTCGCTCAATAAATTCTTTGATCTGTCCCCTGGCGGATTGTTCCTTCAGCTTCTGTATCATGCTTTCATCTGAAGTGATGAATCTTCCGCTGGTTCGGTTGGTATATACGAGGCCGGTGCGCTCAAGCTCTGATAATGCTTTCTGCATCGTATTCGGGTTCACGCCGGCTTCCGCTGCTAACTCTCTGACAGAACTCAGTTTATCACCCGGCTTATAATAGCCGGATATGATCATGGCCTGTACCTGTTCGATGAGTTGAAGATAAACAGGTCGTGCGGAATTGATATCCCATTGCATTCGATCTTCTCCTTTCCTGTTAATTATAAAGCTTCCTTCATAGTAATCAGCTTCATTGTATTAATGTATTAAGAGGTTAATACAATAATACAATAGTACAAATGATTTGTCAATAGACTTTTGGAATATTCCGTAAGGAATATTTCATATTTTTTTCCTTTTCCATTCCAGAAGAATAGTATATAATTTAAGAAGATTAGGACAAGGCTGGAGGTGAACCCTTGGAAGCAAATGATAATATACAGGTAATCAAGGGAATTGGCGAGAAGACGGGGATGCTTCTGAATAAGTTGGGAATTGAGACGGTTCAGGATCTGTTGGAGCATTATCCCAGGGGTTATGAGGAGTATGAGCGTCCTGTACCGATCAGCCAGATCAGTGAAGGCACAACCCTAGCGATTGAAGCCTCCATCACAGCAACACCGAAGGTAAAGAGAATAAGAAATCTTCAAATCGTAACAGTACAGGTAAGGGATTCAAGCGGTACCCTGTGGCTGACCTGGTTTAATATGCCCTTCCTGCAGAAGTCCCTGCGTTCGGGCTATCATTATATATTTCGCGGAAAGGTAATCCGCAAGAACGGTGTGCTCACCATAGAGCAGCCGGGAATCTATCAGAAGGAAAATTACTATAGACTTCTAAAGGTATTACAGCCAATTTATCCCCTGACCCAGGGGATCAGCAATACAATCATATCCAAAGCAATCAAACAGGTGTTAACGGAGCTTTCCTTCGCCAAGGACTACATTCCAAGGTCTGTTTCTAAGGAACACGCACTGATGGACAGGACCAAGGCTCTGAAGGAAGTACATTTTCCAAAGGATCGGGAAAGTATGATGAAGGCCAGACAGAGGCTGGTATTTGATGAATTCTTTTTATACTCCCTGGCACTTCGCAGGCTGAAGGAGAGAAAGACCCTGCAGCCCACTGCCTGTAGGATGCAGCACAGGCCGGAGTGCAATCAGCTGATCGCAAGTCTTCCCTATTCCCTGACCAAGGCCCAGCTGAGGGTATGGGCAGAGATTGAGAAGGACCTATGCGGAGATTACTCCATGAACCGACTCATTCAGGGGGATGTGGGTTCCGGTAAGACAGTACTGGCAATCCTGGCACTGCTATTGGCAGTGAAGAATGGGTATCAGGCCTGTTTCATGGTCCCCACGGAGGTCTTGGCCAAGCAGCATTATAAGTCTCTTGAGCCTACTGCTAAGCAGTTTGGCTTCTCCATCTGTCTTTTGGTGGGTTCCATGACAGCAAAAGAAAAAAGAGAAGCTTATGAGAGAATTAAATCCCATAAAACGGATATAATAATAGGTACCCATGCACTGATTCAGGAAAAGGTGGAATATGACAGGCTTGGACTGGTCGTGACGGATGAACAGCACCGTTTCGGTGTGAAGCAGAGGGAAGCATTAATGAATAAAGGCGGGACACCTCACGTGTTGGTTATGAGTGCTACGCCTATTCCAAGGACCCTTGCCATTATACTATATGGAGATCTTGATATCTCTATTGTGGACGAGCTTCCGGCCCAACGTCTTCCCATTAAGAATTGCGTGGTGGATACCAATTACCGCCCCTCTGCCTATCGCTTTATTACCAAGCAGGTGATGGAGGGCAGGCAGGCCTATGTCATCTGTCCCATGGTGGAAGAGAGCGAAGAGGTTGAGGCGGAAAATGTCATTGAATATACGGAGCATTTAAAAGAAGCTTTACCAGCCGGGATCGCTGTGGAATACCTGCACGGAAAGATGAAGCCCAAGGACAAAAATGATGTTATGGAACGCTTTGCAAGTGGAGAGATACAGGTTTTAGTATCTACCACGGTTGTTGAGGTAGGTGTCAATGTGCCCAATGCAACGGTGATGATGGTTGAAAATGCAGAGCGCTTCGGCCTTGCGCAGCTGCATCAGCTTAGAGGCCGTGTCGGACGAGGAGAACATCAGTCCTACTGTATCTTTGTATGTGGCAGCAGTAGTAAGGAGGCCTGGGGACGCCTTGAAATTCTAAACAAATCCAATGATGGTTTCTTCATCGCCGGGGAGGATCTGAAGCTTCGCGGTCCGGGGGATGTATTTGGTATACGACAGAGTGGAGATATGGATTTTAAGATCGGTGATATTTATACAGATGCCGGCATCCTGAAGGCAGCGGCAGACGCAGTCAAGTCCTTAAAGGAGGAAGAGGTCAATGCTATCTTTGAAACTAATCCATATCTTGAGGAAAGAATATTAAATCGGAGTCAGAATACTTTATAATCAGGGGTTGTTTATGGAGACTGAGGTGAATAACATCATAGAACATAGCAGGAAGCCGGATCGGTCAGCGCAAGCTGTTCTTTCTATCGTAATACCGGTATATAATGAGGGGGACCATATCCGTTCCTCCATTGGGGTAGTTGAGAAGATCTTGCTTGATCATCAGATACCTTATGAATTTGTATTGGTGGATGACGGATCAAGGGACCATACCTGGGATGAATTGAATCGTATGGCACAGGAGAGCAAGCAGGTGCTGGCGGTTCGCTTAAGCCGCAATTTCGGTAAGGAATCGGCCCTGTGTGCAGGGCTGGAGCATGCCACAGGAGATATGGTCCTTGTAATGGACAGTGATCTGCAGCACCCCCCTGCCCTGATCCCGGAGATGGTAAGATCCTGGCGGGAGGAAGGCTATGATGTGGTGGAAGGCATTAAGAGTTCCAGAGGCAAAGAGAACCTGATTTATAAATTATGTGCAAGGTTCTTTTATTATATCATCTATAAAACAGCAGATATCGATCTTGGTCAGGCCTCGGATTTTAAGCTTTTAGACCGTAAGGTGATAGAAGCCTGGAAGAAGATGCCCGAGCGGGCAGTTTTCTTTCGGGGGATGTCAGCCTGGCTGGGCTTTCACCGCAAGCAGATATTATTTGATGTGGAAGAACGGGTAAACGGCAAATCAAAATGGTCATTTTTCCGTTTGATTCGCCTGGCAGTCGATGCGATTACCTCCTATACCTCCATTCCCCTTCATTTTATTACGGTTCTTGGAAGCATCATGTTTATCTGGGGGGCCCTTATGGGGATTCAGACTCTCTATATGTATTTTTCAGGCAGAGCGCTCAGCGGTTTTACTACGGTAATCCTGCTGTTGCTTATTATCGGCAGCTCTATTATGATCAGCCTTGGTATGATCGGTATCTACCTTACAAAGATTTATAAAGAAGTAAAGGCAAGACCCAGGTATCTGATCTCAAAGTGTGTCAGAGGCGGTGAAGAGTTATGATCGGTGTGTTATATCTGTTTCTGTGCTTTTGTCTTGGCTGGGCCTTTTGCTCGTTTGCTTTGCCGGGGCTAAGTCAGATGACAGCCACGGATTATCTGAAGAGAAAAATCAGTGTCAGCCCCTATATGCTTCTTATCCCGGCCTGGTTTGTCAGCGGAACCTTGCTGCTTACCTGGACAGTTTACCTGACCGCTTATCTTTGCAGAAATACCAAAGAACCCTTATGGTATGCTAATCTGATTGCGATGCCGCTGGCCATAGCTGTTACTGTACTTACAGCACTTTACAGAAGAAAGAAGCATAGCCTTTCACTGAAACTTTTATGCAGTGATAAAAAGGCTTGGCAATTTGAGCTGTATTTTATGCTCATTGTTGCAGGCCTTGCCTGTATCCTGATGTGGACAAGCTTTTTTGTTATGAAGGGAGAATTGTATGTGGGAGTATCCGTATTCAGCGATTTCTCCCCTCATATTGGCATGATCCGCTCCTTCTCCTATGGAAATAACTTCCCTACCACCTATTCCCATTATGCAGGGGAAGATATCAGATATCATTTTATGTTCCAGTTCCTGGCCGGGAACCTGGAATATCTGGGGCTCAGGATTGATTTTGCCTTTAATCTGCCCAGCATCCTTAGCTTCATTACAGCATTTATGCTCTTATATCTGCTGGCAGTGAAGATTAGCGGCAAGGTTGCTGCCGGCTGGCTGGCTTGTCTGTTTTTTGCTTTTCGCAGCTCTAAGACACTGTTTACTTATTTATCCCAGCTGCCCCAGGGAAGCGGGATCTGGAAGGCTTTATCAGAAAATACGGACTTTATCAGCAGTACACCCAATGAAGACTGGGGGCTGTGGAACTTAAATGTGTACTGCAATCAAAGGCATCTTGCCTTTGGCCTGACTGCCGTATTTTTTATCCTGCTTCTATTCCTTCCATATATGTATGATATGTTTGCAGCCCTGCAGGAGCTTCGGCTGGCACATAAAGAACATAATAAGAAAAGCAATAATAAGACTCAGTATTCCTATAAAAGTATTCTTCGGACCTTGTTATTTACCGCAGAAGCATGGAAGATGAAAGACTTTAGATTGACAGTGGTCTCAGGACTGCTCCTGGGCAGCCTTGCCTTCTTTCACGGAGCCGCTGTCATTGGTATATTAACGGTACTCTTTGTTATGGCTATCCTGTCTCAGAGACGAATGGATTTTCTGTTCATGGCTATCATTACCATTGTATTATCCGAGCTGCAGACAATTTTCTTTATTCATGGCTCTGCGGTATCCACAAAGTTTTTCTTTGGCTTTATTGCGGAGAACAAGACCCTGTTTGGAGTTGCCTCCTATCTGGACCGGCTCCTTGGAATATTGCCCTGGGTACTTTTGGCGGCCTTATGTTATGTCAGGTCAAGCTCCAAGTATCTGATCCTGGCCTTTACGGCTCCCTTGATCTTTGCCTTTACAATCTCCTTGACGGTAGATGTAACGGTGAATCATAAATACATTATGATGAGCTGTATCTTGCTTGGCATTCTTGCAGCGGAGTTTATCACAGGCCTTCTGGAAAGGAAGGGTATCTGCTATAAGATCGTATCGGCTGCTCTGATAGTTATGTTAACTGCAACAGGCCTCTATGATTTCGCTGTCCTGCTGAAGAAAAATACTCCGGATACAGCCATCATCCTGGATTTGAAGGATCCGCTTACCAAATGGATTGATGATAATTCTACTTCCCAGGATATCTTCCTGACAGCCAATTACGCCATTAATCAGGTGGTACTAGGAGGAGCAATGCTTTATGAAGGATGGCCCTATTATCCCTGGTCGGCGGGCTATGATACGGATTATCGCACTGCCCAGGTGGCCAGGATGTATGAGGCGGCCACAAAGGAAGAGCTAAAGGGTCTGGTGGAAGAGAATAAAATTCGCTTTATCATTGTAGATCATGAAAACAGAGTCAGCACGGATTATATGCTGAATGAGGATACCATACGCCAAACCTATGAACGTGTCTACAGCCAAGGGGAAGGCGAATGGGAGACCTCGATCTACGATACCAGTAGGCCTCTTGAGGAATAAGCAGGATGAAAAGTTCCATAATAATGTAAGATCAATATAAAATTCTATATGGTAGAGGAGATATCAGATGAAATTTAAGTATGTAATCGTCGGTGCAGGACTCGCTGGACTTACCATAGCCGAGAGGATTGCAAATGAACTGCAGGAAAAGGTACTGGTGATTGAGAAGCGTAACCATATCGGGGGAAATATTTATGATTCCTATAATGAGGATGGTATCCTGATTCACAATTATGGGCCGCATATCTTTCATACCAATGATAAGGAGGTCTACGATTACCTGTCCGGATTTACCAAGTGGAATGATTTTTGGCACCGGGTTCTTACTTATGTGGATGGCAATCTTATACCCATGCCAATTACCGTGGAGACCATTAATAAGCTATATAACCTGAACCTTGACTGCTTTCAAGTGGAGGAGTTCCTTAAGGGCCAGGCGGTTGATATCAAAGAGATAAAAACCAGTAAGGATGTGGCCTTAAGCAAGGTTGGACCGGATATCTATGCGAAAGTATTTGAGAATTATACGAAGAAGCAGTGGGGGATTGATCCTGCAGAACTGGATACTTCGGTAATCTCCAGAATTCCCATCAGGTTAAACAGGGATACAAGATATTTTGCCGACCGCTATCAGGGAATGCCTACCCACGGCTATACCAAAATGTGTGAACGTATGGTAGCCAATAAAAATATAAAGCTGATGTTAAACACTGACTTCCGTGAGCTGAAGAAGGATATCACTTACGATACCCTCATCTATACCGGAGCAACCGATGAATACTATGAATATAAGCATGGCAAACTGGCATACCGCAGTGTGAAGTTTGTATTTGAAACCTACGATACAGAGAAGTTCCAGGAAGCACCGGTAGTGAACTACCCCAACGACTATGATTATACCCGAATCACCGAATATAAGCAATTGACCTGGCAGCAGCATCCAAAGACAACCATCGGCAAGGAATTCCCCATAGCAGAAGGGGAGCCCTATTATCCTTTCCCCACCAAGGAGCATAAGGAGCAGTTTGCTTTATATCAGGAAGAGATGAAAAAGGAAACGAATGTAATCTTCCTGGGACGACTTGCGGAATATCGCTACTATAATATGGATGGTGTGGTTCGAAGAGCACTGGATACCTTTTACACCAGGATAAAATAAATCAGTCACGGAGGGGAAGTAAGTGGACAAGTTATATATCATTATTCCTGCTTATAATGAGGAAGCCAATATTGACAGAGTCATTAAGGACTGGTACCCAATTGTTCAAAAGATAGGCAAGGGCAGCAAGCTGGTTATCATTGATGACGGCAGCAAGGATCACACTTATCAAATCATGCAGAAATATAAGGAACAGATGGAGGACTTGGAGCCCTTAACAAAACCTAACGGAGGACATGGTGCTACAGTCTTATATGGCTATCATTATGCTGTGAATGCCGGTGCGGATTATATCTTTCAGACGGATTCTGACGGGCAGACCCTGCCTGAGGAGTTTTGGCCCTTTTGGGAGCAAAGAGCTGCTTATGATATGGTCATCGGGCATCGGAAGGGACGTCAGGATGGCTTCTCAAGAGTGTTTGTAACCAAGATCTTAAAGCTCGTCCTATGGCTTTGCTTCCAGGTGGGAATAAAGGATGCCAATACCCCCTTCCGCTTAATGAAGGCAGAGACCTTAAAAGAACAGCTGAAGCTGATTCCGGAGAATTTTAACTTGTCCAATGTAATGATATCAGTGATCTACGCCAAGAAGAAGCTGAAAGTTCGATATATGCCGGTAACCTTCCGACCTCGTCAGGGTGGAGTGAACTCAATCAATATGAAGAAAATCATTAAGATTGGGAAACAGGCATTTAAAGATTTCAGAAGGATTAATAAAAGCTTAAAATAGTAAGGCCAAAGAACAATATTCATAGAGTGAATGATGACTGCATCATTCACTCTGCTTTGGCCGTATGGAGGTTAAGAGTGAAACGGTTATTATATATCATACCGGCAGGGTTATTATTGCTGGCCGGTCAACTGTTATTACAGAGGGATTATACCGCCTTCCTGCGATGGTGGGTGACGGTGGCTGCTCTGGGGCTTCTGTTTCTGCCGCTGACGACGCAGCTTTTTGCCAACTTTCATGACAAGGGCTACTTGTTTTCCAAGGTTATTGCTATGGCAACAACAGGATACCTTATGTGGTTGTTCTCCTCCCTGCATCTATTAAAGTTTACCACCGCTTCCTGCTTGATTGCGGTAGGGCTTGGATTGGTGTTGAATGTGGGCGTTTTCCTATGGCTGCGCAGAAGAAAGCATGGTCATGCGCCGGAGGCTGGGCAGCTGCAGCCTGGCATT
>JAJUHH010000051.1 GCA_029267975.1 Clostridiales bacterium | reverse complement strand
TCTCATAAGCCAATCTAATGAATTGCATTAACAAATACTATGCCGAAAAATAAGGACAAACATATATGGATATGCTAAAATGTAGCCATATTCTGATAAATAGTTGCATGGAAAGGCAGGGTGCATTCGAGTGGATTACAAGAAAGCAGGAGTAGATATAGAAGCCGGTTATAAGGCTGTTGATCTGATGAAGGAACACATCAAAGGGACGATGCGTAAGGAGGTGCTGACGGACATCGGCGGCTTTGCGGGAGTATTTTCCCTGGAGAGCTTTAAGAATATGGAGCAGCCTGCGTTAGTATCCGGAACGGACGGTGTGGGCACCAAGCTTAAGATTGCATTTCTCTTGGATAAACATGATACCGTCGGCATCGACTGTGTTGCCATGTGTGTGAATGATATTGCGTGTGCCGGAGCCGAGCCTTTATTTTTCTTGGATTATATTGCCTGCGGCAAAAATGAGCCTGAGAAGATCGCTGCCATTGTAAAAGGAGTAGCAGAAGGCTGCAAGCAGGCAGGTGCGGCCTTGGTGGGCGGTGAGACTGCTGAGATGCCGGGCTTCTATCCGGAGGACGAATATGACCTGGCCGGATTTGCGGTAGGGATTATTGATCAAAAGAATCTGATTAACGGTGCTAGGATGAAGCAGGGGGATGCCCTCATTGGGATTGCCTCCTCGGGCATTCATAGCAACGGTTATTCCCTGGTCAGAAAAGTATTCCGCATGCAGAGAGAGACCCTGGATACCTATTATGAAGCTTTGGGATCCACTTTGGGTGAGGCTTTGCTTACCCCTACAAAAATATATGTCAAAGCCCTGCAAAGCCTGAAGCAGGCTAAGGTTACCGTGAAGGCCTGCAGCCATATTACCGGAGGAGGTTTCTATGAGAATATCCCCAGGATGCTTCCGGAGGGGATTCATGCGATGATAAAGCAGAACAGCTATGAAATTCCCCCGATCTTTGGGATGCTGTCTAAGGATGGAAATATAGAAGAAAAGATTATGTATAACACTTACAATATGGGACTTGGTATGGTGATCGCAGTGGACCAGACCGAAGCCGACAAAGCAATTGCCTTGCTTCAGGAAGCCGGAGAGAAGGCTTATCTGGTAGGGGAAGCGGTGAGCGGAAGGAAGGGAGTCACCTTATGCTAAAGCTGGCAGTCCTGGTATCCGGAGGAGGCAGCAATCTACAGGCCATAATTGACCAAATCGAACAGAAGAAGCTGCCGGGAGTTACGATCGAGGTCGTCATCAGCAACGTAGCCGGTGCCTATGCCCTGGAAAGGGCAAAGCAGCACAACATACCGGCAGAAACTGTGCTTAAGAAAGACTATGTAAACAGGGAGCTTTTTGAAGAGGCACTGCTTGACCGGATCAACCATTATCAGCCTGATCTTATTGTGCTGGCCGGATGCTTACTGATCCTGCCGGAAAGGATCGTTAAGCAATATCATAACCGGATCATCAATATTCACCCTTCCCTGATCCCTGCCTTTTGCGGCAGCGGCTATTATGGGCTGAAGGTTCATGAAGCTGTGCTTGCCCGCGGCGTAAAGGTGACAGGTGCAACGGTACATTTCGTAGATGAAGGGACCGATACCGGACCCATCATCCTGCAAAAAGCTGTGAAGGTAGAGGATGGAGATACAGCCGAGATACTGCAAAGACGTGTTATGGAGCAGGCAGAGTGGGAGCTTTTACCGGAGGCGGTGCGCCTGATTGCAGAGAAGAGGGTAGTACTTGAAAATAATATCGTAAGAATTATGAATTGATTGGCTATAAAAGCAGTCTGAAACCTTGGAGGGATAAGGAATGAAGATATTGGTTATCGGAAGCGGCGGCAGAGAACATGCAATTGTAAAAAAAATATCCATGAGTGCAAGAGTGGAGCGGATCTACAGCGCACCGGGGAATGCCGGGATAGCAGAGCTTGCTGAATGTGTGGATATCCCTGTCGGAGAATTTGACAGGCTTGCTGACTTTGTCTGCAGAGAGCATATTGATCTGACTGTGGTTGGACCGGATGATCCTTTGGTTGCAGGTGTGGTAGATGTCTTTGAAGCCAGAGGCCTGCGTGTCTTCGGCCCCAGAAAGAATGCAGCCATTATTGAAGGCTCCAAGGCATTTTCGAAAGAGCTCATGAAGAAATATCATATCCCATCAGCTGCTTATGAGATCTTTGATCAGGCAGAGAAAGCGATCGATTATCTGAAAAAGGCCAGCTTTCCCATTGTACTCAAGGCGGATGGTCTTGCTCTGGGGAAGGGCGTTCTGATCTGCGCTTCTTACGAGGAAGCCGTGAAAGGCGTAAAGCAGATCATGGTGGAGAAGCAGTTTGGCTCCGCCGGGGATCGGCTTGTGATAGAAGAATATATGACTGGCCGGGAGGTATCTGTGCTGGCCTTTTGTGACGGAACAAGGATCCTGCCCATGACCAGTGCCCAGGATCATAAGCGGGCAAAGGATGGGGACCAGGGTCTTAATACAGGCGGAATGGGAACCTTCTCCCCCAGTCCCTTCTACACAAGGGAAATAGACGAGTATTGCAGAAAGCATATCTATGAACCAACCATGGCTGCCATGAAAGCGGAGGGCAGAGACTTTGTGGGAGTTCTCTTTGTGGGCTTAATGCTGACTGCTGATGGACCCAAGGTACTGGAATACAATGCGCGCTTCGGAGATCCGGAGACTCAGGTGGTACTGCCAAGAATGAAGAATGATATCGTGGAGGTCTTTGAAGCCTGCATTGATGGCAAGCTGGATGAGATTGAGCTTAGCTTTGAGGAGAATGCAGCAGTCTGTGTTATCCTGGCCTCCGAAGGGTATCCGGAGCATTATGAAAAAGGTTTTCCGATCAGCGGTTTAGAGCATTTTAAGGATAAGCAGGATTACTTCGTCTTCCATGCAGGTACGAAAAAGTCCGGTGAGACCGTCCTCACAAATGGCGGAAGAGTCCTGGGGGTGACCGCTACCGGAAGAAACCTGAAGGAAGCCAGAAAGAAGGTCTACGATGCTGCCGGTTGGATCGGTTTTGCCAACAAGTATATGAGAAGGGATATTGGGAAGGCAATCGAGGAGATCGGAACATTTTAAGATTTTCCGACATTTTTGTTAAAAATATCTTAATATTGCAAAGGCTGACATAAAATGATTTAAATGCCACAGAAGTGCCATACTTGATTTGTAGAATGAAGCAATAAATTTGTAGAAATGCAAAGTTATTGCTTTTTTTACGAAAGGGGTACAAGATGAAAAGACGGTATGATAGCCGATGGTTAGTCCTGCTTTTGATACTGGCCTTGATTGTTCCGCAGCTAGCTACGGGACATACAAAAGAGGCTCGGGCAGCCTGGACAGGCAAGGTAACAGCCAACTCCCTAAATGTCAGGTCAGAACCATCAACGACAGCACAGAAGGTACAACTTAACAATACATACGTTTATCTCGTGAAGGATGAAACCGTAACCATATTGGAGGAAGCTGGGGATTTTTATTATATCTCTATGAAGTTCAATGGGAAAACGGTAAAGGGATATGTACATAAAGACTATATTAAGGTTACAGAGAAGCCAAAGGCAAGTCCTACTCCCACACCAAAGCCCAGTGCAACCCCCAAGCCTACAACAACACCGAAGCCTACAACACAGGCGACGCCCACAAGCAAGCCCAGCACCGGAGATAGTGTGACCATTACGACAGAGGTTAAGCTGAAAGCGTCCATTACAGCCAGCTCCCTTAACGTTCGCAGTGGGCCGGGTACCTCTTATGCTAAGGTTGCCTCCCTGGTAAAAGGTAATTCCGTAACGGTTCTCAGTAAGGTAACAGAAAACAAGGAAGAATGGTATGCCATTTCATTTAGCTATAACGGCAAGACGACAAAGGGATTTGTCTTAAGCTCATATGTAAAACTGTCTTATGGCAGTGGTATTAAGGGTACGGCAGCAGAGAAATTGAAGGTAAGATCGGCGGCAAGCTCCAAGGCCTCCTATCTGAAAGATAAAAAGGGTAATATTCTTTCCCTGGCTAAGAAAGCAGCTGTCACCATCCTGGGTGAGACAAGTGTATCCGGAGTCAAATGGTTTAAGATTTCTGCAACAGTCAGTGAAAAGAAATATACAGGTTATGTGGAGGCGAGTAAGATCAATTTTAAGGTGACCGAGAAGCAGCCTACGCCTACTGTGACACCGACGCCAACCGTAACACCTAAGCCAAGCAAGTCACCCACACCGACACCTAAGCCGAGCACGACACCGACACCTAGCGCGGCTCCCAGTCCGACACCGAGTATCAGTCCGACACCTACGCTCACACCCACTCCAACACCTACACCGACTCCAACTCCGGGAGCAAACTATTTACAGATTCCGAATAATCAGACGATTACTTATACGAATGCTCCGGTAAACGGTTTTGTATGTAATATTGCCGAGCTAAATATCGTACGTAATCTGGCTAGTTTTGAAAATATCCTGGATACAAATAATCAACCCATTGTACTGAAGAATGCACAAAGAGTTTTAGTAACTCAGGTATTGTTTGTGGACGGGATTGCCTGGTATCAGGTCACTCTTGATAATGGAATTTATGGATATGTCATGGGGCAATACATATATATCGGTGACACCATCCCAAGCACATCAACGCCCAGTGTGACTCCTACGGTTACACCTTCACCTACAGTAGATTATAGTAACCTGGACTTTGAAGCAAAATTAGCAGCAGAGGGTTTCCCGGAAAGCTATAAGACAGCCCTGCGTGCCCTGCATGCACTGTATCCTAATTGGGAATTCCGGGCTTATCATACCGGGCTGGATTGGAAAACTGTGATTGATGCGGAAAGCGTACCCGGAAGGAATACCATCCCCAACACCAAGAGTGTTGAGTGGAAATCCCTGGACAGTGGTGCTTACAATTGGAAGACCGATACCTTTATTGTGTTTGACGGTTCCACCTGGGTAACAGCCTCCAGGGAAGCCATTGAATATTATATGGATCCCCGTAATTTCCTTTCTGCAAACGGTATCTTCCAGTTTGAGCTGCTAAAATATCAGAAGGAATATCAGAACCTGGCCGGCGTAGAGAATATCCTTAAGGGTACAGCCATGTATAATGCATATTATACTTATGTTGATGACAATGGCATCACACAGACCATATCCTATGCAGAAACATTTATTAAGGCTGCGGAATATTCCGGTGTCAGCCCCTACCACCTGGCGTCCCGTGTGAAGCAGGAAGTGGTTACCGGACCTACCACCTTAAGCGGCAGTGTATCCGGTACCTATAGCGGCTATGAGGGATTATATAATTTCTATAATATCGGTGCCAATGACAGTGCTGGCGGCGGAGCCATTGCCAATGGGTTAAAATATGCAAAGAACGGCAGTGGAAACGCAAATACAGACTTATTGTATATGATACCCTGGACAAGCCCCTACCGGTCCATTGTAGGCGGTTCCTATTTCATCGGTGGCAGTTACATTAACCGTGGGCAGGATACCATCTATCTGCAGAAATTTAATGTGACTCCGATCTCAACCTATTATCATCAGTACATGACGAATGTTGAGGCACCCTATGCTGAAGGAAAAAAGGTGGCGGCTGCTTACAGCGGAATGACAGATTCACCGATTGTGTTCTCTATACCGGTCTATCTGAATATGCCTGAAACGCCTGCTCCCATGCCGACAACGAAGTTTAATCCTAATAACCGTATGAAGAGTCTGAAGATTACGGATTCAGCAGGGAAAGAGCTGAAGTACTCACCGACCTTCGAACAGACGGTGTATGATTATTATCTAATTGTACCGGCTACTGTGGATACTGTTCAGGTCAGCGCAACAACCGTAAGTAAGAAGGCAGTCATAAGCGGAGGAGGCAACATCGCACTGAATACAGGAGATAATACAGTTGTCGTCTCAGTCATCGCAGAAGACGGAAGTATCGCAAATTATACAATCAAGATTGTTAGAGAATAATAAGCTTTGCAATGGCAATGATACAATGAGACAGCAGGCTTGACGTTACGATACTGACTTAAGTCCGGCCGTGGGTGCATAACCTTCGGCCGGATCTTGTTTTAAATAAAGATTGGGGGCGCTTATGAAAATAATCAGAATGAGACATTCTATCCTTGCAATACTGCTTGCCATTGTGGCAAGTACATTCCTCACAAGGCCTGCTTATGGGGCCAGTGCGGAAGTGAAATTATCCTCAGATGCCATGGAGGTTACCCTTGGGGATGAATTTTTTGTCTATGTTACCGTTACATCCTCCACTCAGTTTGGTGACTTTGAAGCAAATATCACCTATGACAGTGATATCCTTGAATATCAGAGCGGAGCCTCCCAGGTCAAAGGAAGTGATGGCTTTTTAAGAATTAACGACCAGGGTGTTACCAAAGGGGCAACCCAGAGAAAGTATACCATGAAATTTGAAGCCACAGCGGTTGGTATCTGCGAGTTTAGCTTCAGCGGAAATGTTATGGTCTATGATTACGAAAGCGGTGCAGCTATGTCCGTATCTAGTGACACCCTCACCATCAATGTGAAAGCTCCGGTAACGGCTTCCTCCAATGCGAAGCTAAAGTCCCTTCAGATTACTACAGGGCAGCTGACTCCGGAATTTAACCCCGATACCCTGGAATACAGTACCCAGGTCCCCTATGATACCACTCAGCTGGTGATCGTGGCCTTAGCGGAGGATGATAAATCAACTGTTAAAATTAGTGGTAATGATTCTTTAAAAGAAGGGGAAAATAAAATTAGCATAACAGTGTTAGCGGAATCGGGAGCAAACATAGAATATATTATCAATGTTAATCGTGATGCGGCACCGGTTGAAGTAACACCGGAACCGGAGGCTGAGCCAAAGAGCAGTTTTGAAGTGCTTCAGCTGGAGGACGGAACTTATGCGGTATACAGCGGCAGATACAAGCTTCTGGAAGCAAGTCCGGAGCTTGAGATCCCTGAAGGTTATATCAAGACAAAGCTGAACATTTCAAATATCTCCATTACAGCATTCTCACCCAAGGATAATATAAGCAGCGAGTTTTTACTCCTGTATGCTGAAAATGAGGCGGGTGAGACTGGATTTTACCGCTATGACAGGGTAGAGAAGACACTACAGCGTTATAAACCGGAGAAAGTGGCTGTTCCTATGAACACTGTTCAGCTTCCCCAGGAAAGTATGACAAAAGCAGAGTACGAGTCAGGTATTATGAAAGCGGGCATCGTCATCGCAATTCTTACTGCCCTTAGTGCACTGCTGCTCATCTTGATCATCCGAATGTATATGAAGCTGCGGGGCTATCGGGATGACGAGCTGGATTGATACTTGACAAATATGAAATGTTTGTTATACTAAATATATAACAGATATAATTCAAGATCGGAGCTCCTATTTCCGATATAGAATTTATGTTGTATAATAAGCTATATGTATGCGGATCGAACATTTAATCAATGGTCTGCTATCAAGCACAAGACGAGGTGGAAACAGATGTTTGTAGAGATTGATTTTAATAGTGATGAGGCTATTTATCTCCAATTGTGTAATCAGATCATATATGGAATCGCTACCTCCCAGCTTCAGGAAGGGGAGAATTTACCTTCTGTCAGGGAGCTTGCGGAGAATATCGGAATTAATATGCATACTGTGAACAAAGCGTATTCTATTCTGAAACAAGAAGGATACCTTAAACTTGACAGACGAAAAGGTGCTGTCATAGCAATCGATATCAACAAACTTCAGGCGAAGAATGAAATGCGGGATGAGATGAGATATGTTCTGGCAAAAGCATTCTGCAAAAATATCAGCTGTGAGGAGGCAAAGGATATCGTTAACGAGATATTCAATGAATTTGCAAAATAGGTTGGAAAGGAGTGATCATAATGTTGTGTGACAGATGCCAAAAGAGAGATGCAAAGGTATTATATACCGAGATCATTAACGGATTTAAAAAGGAACAGCATCTTTGCGAGGAATGTGCGACAGATTACACGTCCTTTCAAATGGAAAAGCCTTTAATGAACAGCGACCTTACTTTAGGTGATTTACTATCAACATTACTTGACGGATATCAGACAGCAGATAAGAAACGAGCCGGAACCATGCCGCCGTCCCTTACCTGCAGTAATTGCGGTACCACCTATGCGGAATTTATTCAGACGGGCCGTTTTGGCTGTGCACAATGTTATAGAAGTTTTCACGAAGAGCTGGGTAAGACCTTAAAGAGTATACAGGGAGCAGAGGTTCATACAGGAAAGCGCCCCAAGGGCTTTGTTACAGCATCCTCTGATCGCGTACTGAAGGATATACCTGAGACTGAGAAGCTGGCCATTAAGCTTCAGGAGGCCATTGAGAAGGAAGAATTCGAAGAAGCCGCCAGGCTCAGGGATCTGATCAAGCAGATGAAGAAGGAGGCGGAACAAAGCAATGCTTAAGTGGTATGAGCAAATGGCTCCGGACAGTGATGTTGTTATTTCCAGCCGTGTCAGATTAGCCAGGAACCTTGAGACCTATCCCTTTTCCTCAAAGCTAAAGGAAAAAGAGGCGGTAGCTTTGGTAGACGAAGTAAAAGGAATCACAGGTTCACTCTCAGAACTTAATCATCGTAAATTCTACGCCTGCAATATCAGTTCCTTAAGTGATATTGATAAGACAGCTATGGTGGAGCGTCATATTGTCAGCCCCTTACTGGCACAGAAGGAGCAGACCACCGGTTTGATCTTGTCAGATGATGAAACCGTCAGCTTAATGATCAACGAAGAGGATCATGTAAGAATACAGGCCATCGTCGGTGGCATGAATATAGAGGAAGCTTATCGGGAAGCAGATCGTATTGACGATATTGCCAACGAAAAGCTGCATTTTGCTTATGATGAAAAGTACGGTTACCTGACAGCCTGTCCAACCAATGCAGGAACAGGACTCAGAGCCTCCTGTATGGTATTTTTGCCGGCACTCAGTTCAGCCAGAATGATACAGAGACTGATTGAAGAAGTTGGTAAATATGGTGTGACCATCCGTGGGATCTACGGAGAGGGAACCAAGAGCTTAGGAAGCATTTATCAGATATCGAACCAGAAAACCATGGGAAGTTCCGAGAGCGAGATTATTGAAAGTCTTAAAAGGATTGTACTTCAGGTTGTGAAGCAGGAGAGAAAGCGCAGAGAGTATATACTTTCTGTCAATGCAGATGAGATTGAAGACCAGGTTTTTCGTTCCTATGGCATCTTAAAATATGCCAGACAGATTTCCTCAGACGATGCTATGACCTTACTATCGCAAATAAAGTTTGGTGCAGATTGCGGTGTTATTCATTTTAACAGAGAATTCAATGTGCATAAGCTAATGATGGGTGTTCAGCCGGGAAGTCTGCAATGGACCCTTGGTAAGAATGTAGGAAGCCTGACCAGGGATCAGTCCAGAGCGGAATATATCCGCAAGGAATTACCGGATCTTATATAGAAGGAAATAAACGCAGTATAAACGTTTCAGAGTTATCTGTGCGTGATGATTACGAACAGAATGGAGGATATACACTATGATGTATGATAGATTTACGGAAAACGCTAAGAATGCAATTAATCTGGCGAAGGAAGTTGCATACCGTCTATCCCATAACTACATCGGAACAGAGCATTTGCTCATTGGACTGATGGAAGTGGAAGGCGTTGCGTCAAAGATACTGGTAGAGAATGGCGTAACCGTGGAGAAGGTATTGGAGCTGGTCAATCAGTTAATTGCACCCAATAACGGCGTGGAAACTATGGATGGCGGCACCTTTACCCCCAGATCCAAGAGAATACTTGATCAGAGCTACAAGGAGGCAGCCAAATTCAAAGCCCCCCTGGTAGGTACAGAGCATATCCTGATCGCCCTGATCAAGGAATCGGATTGCATCGCTGTACGCTTATTAAATACACTGGGAGTAAACATTCAGAAGGTTTATATTGATATATTAACTGCATCCGGTGTGGATGTCAGTGTGGCAAAGAATGATTATTCTGCCGGAAAGGGCAGCAAGGCAAAAGGAAAGACCTCTGCTACCCCAACCCTTGACCAATATAGCAGGGACCTGACCGAATATGCCAGAGAAGGAAAGCTGGATCCGGTAATCGGCAGGGAGAATGAGATTCAGAGAGTTGTTCAGATACTCAGCCGCAGGACCAAGAACAATCCTTGTCTGGTAGGTGAGCCCGGTGTCGGTAAGACAGCCATTGCAGAGGGTCTTGCCTTAAAAATCGTGGAAGGCAATATCCCGGATACCATTAAGGAAAAGCGAGTGGTAACCCTGGATCTGTCCGGTATGGTAGCAGGCTCCAAATATCGTGGTGAATTCGAGGAAAGAATAAAGAAGGTCATCAGTGAAGTAATCAGCGACGGTAATGTGCTTCTCTTTATTGATGAGATCCATACCATTATCGGTGCCGGCGGTGCAGAGGGAGCCATCGATGCTTCCAATATCTTGAAGCCGTCCCTGGCAAGAGGTGAGCTTCAGATCATAGGCGCTACCACAAGAGAAGAATACCGCAAATATATTGAAAAGGATGCAGCCCTGGAGCGTAGATTCCAGCCGGTTGTTGTGGAAGAACCCTCCGAAGAAGAGGCAATCCAAATCCTGTTTGGCTTAAGAGATAAATACGAGGCCCATCATCAGGTGCGAATCACAGATGGTGCCCTGGAGGCGGCAGTAAAATTGTCTCATCGTTATATCAATGACCGTTACCTTCCGGATAAGGCCATTGATCTGATGGATGAGGCGGCTTCCAAGGTACGCTTAAGTGCTTATACCTCGGCTCCTGAGATCAAAGAGCTGGAGCAGGAGATTAAGCGGCTGGAGGAAGAAAAGGAAAAAGCGATTAAGGCAGAAGCTTATGAAAAGGCCGGAGAGATCAAGAAACAACAGGAAGCTGCCCTGGAGCAGTTAGAAAAGGCCAAGGTTCTTGATGAGAAGCACAGGCAGGAAAAGCAGATGGTAGTGAGCGAGAACGAAATCGCTGAGATTGTTGCCAGTTGGACAAAGATACCGGTGAAGAAGCTTGCGGAAGAAGAGACAGAGCGTCTGCAGAAGCTGGAGGAAATCCTTCATAAGAGAGTCGTAGGCCAGGAGGAAGCTGTTGCAGCTGTATCAAAGGCAATCCGCCGCGGTCGTGTGGGCTTAAAGGATCCCAACCGTCCTACAGGTTCCTTCCTCTTCTTAGGACCTACCGGTGTAGGAAAAACCGAATTATCCAAGGCTCTGGCGGAAGCCATGTTTGGCTCTGAGAATTCCATAATCCGTGTCGATATGTCCGAATATATGGAGAAACACAGTGTGAGCAAGCTCATTGGATCCCCTCCGGGATACGTAGGTTATGATGAAGGTGGACAGCTTAGTGAGAAGGTAAGGCAAAATCCTTATTCCGTCATTCTCTTTGATGAGGTGGAGAAGGCCCATCCGGATGTATTCAATATCCTCCTGCAGGTACTGGATGACGGACATATTACCGATTCCCAGGGCAGAAGAGTAAGCTTTAAAAATACCATTATTATTATGACCTCCAATGCAGGAGCTCAGAATATCATTGAGCCCAAGCGCTTGGGCATTGCCTCTGGGATTGATGACAAAGAGGACTATAAGCGCATGAAGGAAGC
>JAJUHH010000050.1 GCA_029267975.1 Clostridiales bacterium | reverse complement strand
TCCTTTTAATATACATAATAGTTGAAAAGTCTTGACTAAGGAGGATATCTCCTCCTTTTTTCTACTGTATTCCAATTTCGCTTATGAATTGAGTAAAGCGGACATGGGTTCATGTCTCCTATTTCAATGGGAGAGGATTATCCATCCGTCTCACGCTGGTTTTCCATAAGAAAATCCTTGATAAATGCCGTTACCTCAGGCGCATTTATTGGAACATCGTTAATAAATTGACGAATTTGCCTGGTATCTAATGTAAAATACTTGTTGTTGACCATATAAGTATATAGAAAATCAATCTTCGCGTTAAAATTAATTAAGGTAAGAATTGTGCTGTTGATATCGCCAAGCGGCATGCAGTCGATATGGGATAATACAAATACAGCAGTAACCTTCGTTCCTTTACCGGGGGTAGATTCGATCTGAAAGCTTCCGCCAGTACTTAAGGCAGCCATCTTGAAGAAGGGTACGCCAAGTCCAACCTTTCTGGTCGTTCGGGTCGTGAAGAAGGGATCCTCCACCTGGTCAATCTGTTCCTTCGTCATCCCACTGCCGTTATCGGCAATCGTGATCGTAAGGGTATTGGGTTCTCTTAATCTCTGAAGTGTTATTTCAATCAGGTCAGCACCTGCCCTGATTGAATTATGTGCAATATCCAGTACATGAAGAGAGAGTTCCGTCATCATATTAGTTATATTTTGACAGGATACCTTTCAGATCGTCCACAGTCAGCTTACCATATACATCTTCGTTGATAGTTAAAACAGGAGCCAATCCGCAGGCACCGATACAACGGCAGGCTTCCAATGAAAACTTGCCATCTGCTGTACAACCGCCATCTTCTACACCCAGAAGCTCCTGCAGCTTGTTGAAAATGTCGCCGGAACCTTTTACATAGCAAGCGGTTCCGAGACAGACGGAAATGTTGTATTTTCCCTTGGGGTTGAGTGAAAACTGAGAGTAGAAAGTAACGATACCATAGATCTTTTCCAGGGGCACGTCCAACTCATTCGAAATAATGGTCTGTACTTCGATGGGGAGATAGCCATATATCTCTTGTGCCTTTTGCAGAATGGGCATCAATGCACCTTTGTCATCCTTGTAATCAGCGATGACTTTTAAGAGTGCGGCTTCCTGCTCTTTCGTACCTGCAAAGGGTATTGTACTATTTTGCGATCCCATTTATATACCTCCTTAAAATAATTACATAGCCATATGTATTGACAGTATAACACAAGTATGTTAAAAAATCTACAATAAATATTAACAACCAGTTAGAAAATATAAACTTGTCTATTATATATTCTTAACAAGAATAATTGGTATATTTTTGTAGCTGTACAAGCCGCCAGAATGCATTCACAGATTGTATTTCAATGCTGATATGGTATAATGTAGACGTAGCAAATACAATGTTACAAAATAGGAAGGATTGTCTAGAGGAATACCATGGATGATATAGGAAGATATCAATTAGAAGATATATTAAATTCGGCGCCCGGCAGCGTCGTCAAACTGGCATTAGATGAGGTATTAACAATTTTATATGCGCCGGAGACTTTTTATAATTTAGTGAAAAACGTAATGGATAAAACGAAGAATTTAACGGCACTTCTTCGTATTGTTTATTCTGCGGATGTGATATCTGTAACTCAGCAGCTGGCTGCCCAAAAGAACCGGGAGGATGGCGGAATCAGTTTTCGCTTTCGTGTACTACAGCCAGATGGAAGCTTCAAGTGGATCATAATCAGCGGAAGCAAAATCCAGGAGATTCACTCCTCCGGCAGCAAGTCATATCCCGTATATTCCTGTATTGCAATGGATATAACGGATTTTATGCTTCAATATAAACAATTGGAGCAGAAGGTCGATTATAATAATAAAATCACAGAATTATCCAGAGATCTATTTTTCGAATACGATATTATGTCAGATACCTTGTGCTTTTCGGAGCTGTTTCATGAACTGTTCGGAAAGGATGCGACCATCAAGAGCTTCCGGGAAAGATTAAAGAAGACCAAATTAATCCATCCGGAGGAGCATGCAGCAATAATAAAAATTTTTGACAGTATTATGGCAGGAAGGAAGCAAGTGCGTTTTGAAATGCGCCTGGTACCGAAGGATAAGGCCCCCGTATGGTACATCTGCTATGCTTCCATCATTTTTGATGATAATCGTAATCCATACAAAATTGTCGGAAAGCTTTCCAATATGAACACCGCCGTAAGTGAGCCTGAGACAGCGTCTTACGTACCGGTGATAGATTCTTTAACCGATGTCTGCACAAAGGAATCCGCGGAGTTCATGATCAAGGAAGCCATGAAGAAACAGGATCCGGAAGCCCTGTCTGCATTTATGCTGATTGATATCAGAAATTATAAGAATATAAATGAGATCAGAAGAGCAGTGAACGGTGAGAATATCCTGACCCAGGTAGGCAGAAAGCTGAAGGAACAGCTTCGCACCTCAGATATCATCGGGCGCTTTGGACTAAGTGAGTTTGTGGTCTATCTTAAGGATCTGCCTTCAGACAGCCTGGCTTATGAGCAGGCGGAGAAGCTTTGCAGGAGCCTTGAAGTTGTGCATTCCTTCGAGCATTCAAAAAATAGCATTACCGTTAGTATCGGAATATCGCTGCAGCGGGGAGAACAGGAATACCAGACCATGCTCACCAATGCCAATGCAGCTCTTGTTATGGCCAAAAAAATATCAAGTAGCTCCTTTGAGGTGTTTAGCGGATCAATCAGCAGCTAGGGGAGCGATAAATTCCAATCTTATATGGAGGTATAGGAATGACCATTGACGAAATCAGAAGTATACTAGGCGCAAAATACATTGTCGGGGAAGAGTGGAAGGACCGTGAGGTGCATACGGCCTGCGGCTCCGATATGATGAGTGATGTACTTGCTTTTATGAAGGATCAGTCCGTATTGCTGACAGGCCTATGTAATCTTCAGGTGATCCGCACCTGTGAGATGATGGACATCATCTGCGTTGTATTTGTACGCGGAAAGATGCCTGATGAGGCTATGATCGCCATGGCCAAGGATAAGGGGATTACCTTAATGACAACAGGGCACCGCATGTTTTCCGCCTGTGGCATGCTTTATAAAAATGGTCTGCAGGGAGGTCCGGCTTACTGATGGCGAATACAATCACCATGTCCTATGAGGTCCCAGGAGGAGATTTTACCAGGGCGGGAGAGGCTTCCAGCAGCCTGAAAGGAAGCCTGAAGAAAATGAATGTTGACCCGGATATTATCCGAAGAGTGGCCATTGCCATGTATGAAGGAGAAATCAACATGGTGATCCATGCCAACGGCGGAAAGATTGATGTCATTATATCACCGGATGAGATTGAGATGATTTTGACGGATGAGGGTCCTGGAATTGAAGATATTGAGCTTGCCATGCAAGCCGGGTATTCCACAGCGCCTGATAATATCCGCACCCTTGGCTTTGGAGCGGGGATGGGCCTGCCGAATATGAAGAAATATACCGATGAGATGAAGATTGAAAGCCAGGTCGGAGTGGGAACAACCGTGAGAATGAAGGTAAAGCTGTAGTTAAGATATAAATTAGGGGCGTGAATATATATGGGGAAGTTTTTTACTTCGGTACATCTGAAAGAAGACTTATGTAAGGGCTGCATTAACTGTATTAAGCGTTGCCCGACCCAGGCCATTCGTGTGCGCAATGGAAAAGCAGTGATCACCAAGGAGTTTTGTATCGACTGCGGAGAATGCATTCGTATCTGTCCGCACCATGCCAAGGAAGCCACTTATGACTCCCCAGAAATCATGAAGAATTACGAATATACGGTTGCTTTACCGGCGCCTTCCCTCTACGGACAGTTCAATCACCTGGAGGATGTGAACATTGTCCTGACGGCCCTGAAGAAGATGGGCTTTGATGATGTCTTTGAGGTAAGCGGTGCTGCGGAGATCGTATCCGAGATTTCAAGACATTTTGTTAATGAACATAAGGAAAACTGGCCGGTGATCAGCACAGCCTGCCCTACTGTAGTACGCCTGATCCAGGTGCGTTTTCCTAATCTGATAGAGCATTTATTGCCGGTCTGCGCTCCGGTAGATCTTGCAGCTGCCATGGCCAGGGAAAAGGCTATGAAGGCGACAGGACTTCCCTGCGAGAAGATCGGAATTATTTTTATCTCCCCCTGTCCGGCCAAGGTGACTGCCATGAAATCACCCATTGGAATAGATCACACGGAGATCGATGGAGTACTGGCTATGAAGGAGGTTTATCCTCTGCTGCTGCCCTTGATGAAGCAAAGCATCGATGACGTGGAGGAGCTTGGCATCTCAGGCAGGATCGGAATTGGCTGGGGCGCCACCGGCGGAGAAGCCGGCGGACTGCTGACAGATAACTATCTTGCAGCGGATGGGATTGAGAATGTCATCAAGATCCTGGAGGACTTGGAGGATCAGAAATTTGATAATCTTGAGTTTATCGAGCTAAATGCCTGTGCA
This sequence comes from Clostridiales bacterium, assembly GCA_029267975.1. Classification (GTDB taxonomy): domain Bacteria; phylum Bacillota; class Clostridia; order Lachnospirales; family Lachnospiraceae; genus Mobilitalea. The sequence continues at coordinate 7,316 of JAJUHH010000050.1, read as the reverse complement.
GGAGGTTGTGTGGGCGGAGTGCTTACGGTTGAGAATCCATTTTTAGCAAAGGTAAAGCTGCAAAGACTTAGAAAATATCTTCCGGTGGCCTGTTCCCATCTGGTCAGCGGTAGGGATGAGAATAGCTACTGGAACGATGAAGTAAGATACGAGCCAGTATTTAAGCTGGGCAGGGATATGAAGGAAAGTATCGCCAATATGACCAGAGTAGAAGAGCTAAATGAGAGATTTCCAGGTCTGGACTGCGGCTCCTGCGGTGCTCCTACCTGTAAGGCCCTGGCCGAGGATATTGTCCGCGGGGTGGCAAATGAGCAGGATTGTATTCATATTTTAAGAGATTATATCCACAGGCTTTCCAGCGAGCTATCGAGACTGGATACCAAGAAATAAAAGAGCGCAGCTACATAGGAAAAGAGCACATGGATAAAGGTTCAGATACTGAAGCAAATGCTTGGTGTTATAAGTAAGGTTTATTTAAGATAATATATAGCAATCTATGATAAAAGAGGTTTAGAAGATGAGAGTAGAAGAGTTGATCCTGGAAGAAAGCTTCCGGTTGGTAAACAGGGGAGGAGAGATTGACAGGGAGATCTTGGCACCTTATTGCTGCGACCTGCTGAGCTTTGCTATGGGGCGGATGCCTGCAGGTGCTGCCTGGGTAACGGTGATGGGAAATGTCAATACCCTGGCCGTGGCATCACTGACTGACGCCGCCTGTATCATACTTGCAGAAGGAAGCCATTTGGATGAGGCTGCCGCCAAGAAGGCTGCGGAACAGGGGATAACAGTCTTTGAGACGGAGTTGCCCATCTTTGAGGCGGCTTTACTGATCTATCATAAGCTGCATGGTTAAGCTTACCTATGATCTACATATCCATTCCTGCCTTTCTCCCTGTGCAGAGGAGGATATGACACCCAGCAATATCGTAAGTATGGCAGCCCTGAAGGAGCTTGGAGTGATAGCAGTCACGGATCATAACTCCTGCAGAAACTGCCCGGCGGTGCAAAAGCTTGCCTCAGACTATGGAATCCTTGCGGTTCCGGGAATGGAGCTGACCACCAGGGAGGAGGTACATGCGTTATGCCTCTTTCCTGAACTGGCTGATGCACTGGCCTTTGATGCCTTTGTTTATTCCCGGCTGATAAAGATTAAAAATGATGCCAGAATCTTCGGCAACCAGTGGGTATGTGACGAGGATGAGAATGTAATCATGGAGGAGCCTTATCTGCTGATCAATGCAACAGACATTTCCTTTGATGATCTGGGAGCTCTGATGAAGGAGTATCACGGGATATACCTTCCGGCCCACCTTGACCGCAGCTCCAACAGTCTGCTGTCCAATCTGGGCTTTATTCCACCGGGAGCAGAATTTACTGCTGCGGAGCTGGCAGATTTGTCTAAGCTTGAGGAACTTAGAAGGGCTAATCCTTACCTGAAGCAGTGCAGGATCATTAGCAATTCCGATGCCCATAGCTTAGGAAGTATTCATGAGCCTGTGAATGAGATCTACTGTAAGAGCAATAATATAGAGGATATCTTTGCTGCATTGGCATCCGGATAGGATCTGGAAGGCTGCTGCGGAGTAATCTATTGAAATCTGCCTCACAAGTTGCTATAATGTTCACGATAGGCAGATGCTTCTATGTCATTTATCTGCTGATTATGAACGGACATATAAGTAAGATAGAATATTAATAAACAAGGGAGTTACGAATATGGACTTAATTGATGTAAGAGAATTGTACCGTAACAAGGAAAAATATATCGGAAGCAAGGTATCTGTCGGTGGCTGGGTAAGAAGCGTAAGAGATTCCAAGACCTTTGGTTTCATTGTATTGAATGACGGAACCTACTTTGAACCCCTGCAGGTGGTATACCATGATAAGCTGGAGAACTTTACAGCGGTATCAAAGTTAAATGTAGGCTCTGCAATTATCGTAAGAGGCGAATTAGTTGCGACACCAACAGCAAAGCAGCCCTTTGAGATCCAGGCTGATGAGGTGTTTATTGAGGGACCGTCTACAGCAGATTATCCCTTACAGAAGAAGAGACATACGCTGGAGTATCTTAGAACAATGACTCACTTAAGGCCCAGAACAAACACCTTCCAGGCGGTATTTCGTGTTCGTTCCCTGATTGCTTATGCAATTCACCAGTATTTTCAGGATAGGGACTTCGTCTATGTGCATACACCCATTATTACAGGCAGTGATGCCGAAGGCGCAGGTGAGATGTTCCGTGTGACAACCCTTGATCTGGATAATCTTCCGAAGACAGAGGATGGTAAGGTAGATGTAAGCAAGGATTTCTTTGGCAAGGAGACCAACCTGACAGTAAGCGGTCAGTTAAATGGTGAGACCTATGCTATGGCCTTTAAGAACATTTACACCTTCGGACCTACTTTCCGTGCGGAAAACTCCAATACTACACGTCATGCGGCAGAGTTCTGGATGATTGAGCCTGAGATTGCATTTGCGGATCTGAAGGATGATATGGCACTGGCAGAGGGAATGCTTAAGTATATTATTAATTATGTGCTGGAGCATGCACCGGAGGAGATGCAGTTCTTCAATCAGTTCATTGATCAGGGCTTACTGGAGCGTCTGCAAAATGTGGTAAACTCTGATTTTGGACATGTAACCTATACAGAAGCAATCAGTATCCTTGAGAAAAACAATGATAACTTCGAATATAAGGTATCCTGGGGCAGTGATCTTCAAACAGAGCATGAGCGTTATCTGACCGAGCAGGTATTTAAGAAACCGGTATTCGTAACCGATTATCCCAAGGAGATCAAGGCCTTCTATATGAAGCTGAACGAGGATAACAAGACGGTTGCTGCCATGGACTTACTTGTTCCCGGTATCGGTGAGATTATCGGCGGAAGCCAGAGAGAAGACGATTATGATAAGCTTGTGAAGAGAATGGACGAGCTGAAGCTGAAGAAAGAGGACTATGAGTTCTACCTTGACCTTAGAAAATACGGCTCTGCAAGACATGCAGGCTTTGGCCTCGGTTTTGAACGCTGCGTGATGTACCTGACAGGTATGGGCAACATCAGAGACGTTGTTCCCTTCCCCAGAACGGTAAATAACTGCGAGCTGTAAGTAACTGCGAGCTGTAAGGATCTTAAGTTGTGGAACATCAGAACTGTAGAAGTTTATTAAAATTAAACTTCTGAAGAGTATAATAAAAGTAAACACAAAATTCTAAAATAAAAATGACTCCCTTAGATCAGATTTCAATGGATCTGTTGTAAGGGAGTCTTTTTTCTCTATGTTCTATATGTCATTCTAATGCGTTGTATACATAATACTTATGCAGTCTTAAAAATATATCCTTTTACTTTTTCTAAGGCTAATAATAATATCATGCCAAGCACGCCGACTGCCAGCACTTCACCCACACCAACCGTAAGCATCATGAAGGGGATTGCATCCGGTATATCGTAAGCGTAGCGCAGAACCCAGGGAATAATCAATGCATTTGAAACAATGGGCGGAATAGGTACCAGGAATTTGTGGCGTCTGAGCCGATAGGACAGGACTGCTGCAATCAGGGTTGCCAAGGAACCAAAGATCATATCAAGCGGGTCGGCAGCGGTAAGGATTGCACTTAAGAAACAGCCAAGGGTTACGCCAGGTATGGCAGCAGGGGTAAAGTAGGGAAGAATCGTAAGCGCTTCTGCGATACGAAACTGAATAGGACCGAAGCTGATGGGTTGGAAAATCACCACCAGAACAGTGTAGATCGCTGCAATAACAGCAGCCTCTGTGATAAACAGAGTCTTTTTGCTTCTTTTCATGATTTTACTCTCCTTTAGTTTTGTTTTACGTCAGGAAGGTCTCGAACTGACGATTCTTATGTTGTGAACCCCAGTGTTTATGGGATTTACAACATTCATACAATAACATAGAAGTAGTAAAAAATCAACCAATACAATTATTTTACAACAATCTGCCTGTTTCAATGGCATTCTTGGAGAAAAGCATTGTTGAAATCTATCGATTTAAAGCAAAGGTTACAAAGCTAGTCATAGTATTCGGGATAGCTATTACGCCAATGGCACAGCAATACATTAGGTGTTATGCGGTCCAACTTTTTATCTGCACTCCCACTCTAAAAAAGCAAGTGGAACAATATATTGTCCCACTTTTCATCGCTTTGCTTATATTGTTAATATAGAAATGCCTCAGCTTTATCTTACTTCACCAGCATCCAGGCTGCCATCTTGCTTTCCTCTGTCCAGAGCTTACCGGCTGACGCATAATCTGTCACATGCATCTTCCTGCCGTCTGCAAGCGGTACTTCCAGCTCTAATATATTTTCATAAGGGGCAAGGTTCTTCTCAGGGAAGGTTACCTCTATATAACCGTCTTCACCTACCAGAAGTTCAACTGCTTCATCCACGCTGTATCCCAGTCTGTTCTCCTGTGCCAGTATAACAGGACCTCTGCGAAGAGCACGATGATGCTTTGCTAAGGGGTCTTCCTCATCATAGGCGGGGATCATGTAATTTGCCCCCCATACCGTACGATTCATCAGCACCTGATTTCCGTAAGGAATCGGTACCAAACATTCTGTGCGCATATCAAGCTCAAGTTCTATGATATCCCCGGAAGACCATACTCTGTCCAGACTGACATAGCCTGCTTCAGCTTCCACTGCTGTTCCATTTACTGTAAGAGCGGTATGCTTACTCCAAGCAGGAATTCTGACCTTGAGCTCAAATTTCTCATCCCTTTCAAGATCAAGTACCATCTTAACCTTACCGCTTACCGGATAAGTTGTCTCTGTCTTTAATACAAGCTTGCTGCCGGAGGGGGTAACTGTTTCTATAGAGCCGTCAATGAACAAGTTCAATGCTACGCTTTGGTCTGTAGTGATTAAAGCCATTTTAGGAACCAAACCAAGGCCCGCCGCACCGATACAAGCACAGCATCCATAATAGTGGTTGTCGGACATGACTTTCAGGCCACCGACACCATTTCCGCGTGTACCTGCCGTCAATGGACTATAGCTGTCAAATGGCAAGGGCTCAATATTCCAGTCCGGATGATTTTTCCTTATGGTAGGTTCAATTACCTTCTCTGTATTGATGGAACCCAGATAGGCATTATATAAAGAAGTCTCGAAGGCGTCCACATATTTACTGTTCCCGGTGAGTAAAGTCAGTCGATAAAAGAATTTCATCAGGGTGACAGTCACGCAGGTTTCCTGCATGATTACCCCATTATTAGTATTTGCCTGTCTTACTGTTGAATGGTCGAACAATTCGTGGGTACATCCGCTGCTACCGATGATTGTAAAATCACTTTCCAGAACCTTATTGGCAAAATTCAAAATACTTGTCTTATATCTTTCCTCACCTGTTGCATAATAGTATTCCAGCAAACCTTCAAAACAGGAGGTCATCTCATAGGCTTTGGTCACAGGATACTGATATGGATACAGCTTATCCTCATAGGCCAGATCAAAGATGTTGACCACATCCGTACCGCCGCAATTTACGATATAGGTAGCAAAATCAAAATACTTTTGTTCCTTAGTGATATTATACAATCTTACAATGGGCTCCAATATAGATGCGGAGTTCAGCCCGCGCCAGTGGCGGGTTGCTTTGGTAATCAGTATTTTGCCTTCTGCAGGATCACCGACCTTGGTCATAATGTAATCCACCTGACGGCACATGCTATCTACGATCTGTGCTGCCAATTCTTTGTCCTTACATATCTCCAGATAGTACTGCATACCCAAAAGCACATACTTGCGGGACCAGAGATCCCAGGCATCAAACTCATGATCGATACCATAGCTGCTGATCCGACCGTATTCATCCTGTGCAGTCAGCATATCCTGGATGGTATCCGTAAGTACCTGATAGAGCTTGGGATCCTGAGAATAAGCATACACAAAACATGCGCCCCGCATCATTTTGCCCCAATACTCGCCTCTCCAGCCGCCTTCATAGTCTGCATCTTCCTTAAACTGCTGTACAAAACGCTTCCAGAGGTCCACTCTCAGAAGCTGGAATTCCTCTATATAGTGCATGGATTTATCAATAATTCCGTTAAATTTATAGTTGCTTCCCATACTGCCTTATCCTTTCCCACTTTTTCTGATATTTTATAAGTAAAATACAGATCATCAAATAGGATATCTTTACTTTACAGTAGGGCTTTTTTGCGAAATTCAGCGGGTGTCACCTGGTAAATGTCCTTAAAATTCTTGTAAAACTGCTTCTTATCCGAATAACCCACCTGATACATGATCTCATCATTGCTCAGCTGACTGTCTATAAGCAGTCTGGCGGCCTCCTGCATACGCTTTTCTTTGATATATTCAGACAGGCTGACTCCGCACTGTTCCTTAAATATCCTGCTTAAATAGGCAGGATTATAAAAGGTATGTTCTGCAATCTCCTTTAGGGTCAGTTTTTCAAAACATCTGGAATCGATATATGCCAGACATTCCGCAGTGATCCGATTGATGCAGTTCTGCTGCGCCCCATTTGCTTCACTGGTCTTTAGCTTTCTTAATATCTTAGAATAGAGGACCCTGCTATATCCATTGAGGATGGATCGATAGCCTAAGCCCTTCTCTGTCAGTTCCCTGGACATATCCTCAATAATCTTTTTTATCTCCCGATACTCATTTCCTCTGAAGCTGACAAGCTGTGTAGGTCTTATTTTGGCATCTGAAAATTCACGAAAAAGGGAAATCTCAAATATGTCATATATATTCTCTGAATTGATCAGCTCTTCACTGAAAAACTCCGGAACATAAAGCAGATTATAATAGCGGAATTCCTTTGACATCGCTTGAAAAGCATGGATCTGTCCATAGTTTACGAACAGGAGATCTCCAGCCTCTGACTCATAACAGACATCATCAATATACTGCTTACATGTACCCTCAACAATAAAGATCAACTCAACAAATTCATGGGTATGGTTGTCACAGCCCCTGTCTTTTTCCATATAGATGATATTAATGTTTTCTCTGGGATTTAAAAAATCGCGCAATTCATAGGTTCGTATTGCCATAGCCCCCTCCGTATTCGTCTTATGCTTTTCGGCTCATAATCCATCTTTGCTCGCTGAAGAATATTATAACACCGATGCCTGCTGCTGTCAGCAGGATGCGATGAAGCACAGCCAATTAACCGTTACTGTTTACACCTTGCTAGACTTGATGTTAAGATCTCTACAAAGGATTCTAAAACGGAGTATTTGCGTTCGTCAGTACTTAGGCTTTACATTTCATTGACATTACAATTCCCTTGGATTATCCTGTATTCTGGAGATCAATTAAC
>JAJUHH010000049.1 GCA_029267975.1 Clostridiales bacterium | reverse complement strand
GCTGAACATCTCTGTCCAGCCACCGATTACTTTTCTTTAGTCATTGATATATCGAACACACTTTACAGGTCTTCTGTAATACATATTCGAAATCTTAATACCGTCCCTTCTGTTGCTTGCATGTATGATCTTACCGTTGCCGATATACATACCAACATGATTAATATAGGAGGAACTTCCATAGAATACCAGGTCACCCGGCTTTAAGCTGGAAGCGGAAATCGTCCTGCCGCCTCTTGCCTGACTTCTGGAATCCCGGGGGATCGAATAACCCATCCTGGCATACAAAGCCTGCATAAATCCGGAACAGTCAACGCCGACACCAAGTCTCGTACCGCCCCATACATATCTATCTCCCAGGTATTTTTTTGCTAAGTCAACTAATTTTACACGGGTTGAGGATACGCCGGCACCATACTGCAGCTCTTCAATAGAAACTGCTTCAATCAGCTTATAGGATAAATCAACATAATTCTTGGATACGTACAATTCGGTACCGTTTTCTGAATCATCGGAGTCCATATTCACCTTGACCCATTTACTATGTTCCTTATCATCAGTAAATACCTTTGCATCAAGGACCAGTAATTCTTCTCCCTTTGCTACCTGATCGACGATCTCTGCATCTACGGACGGTGCTTTTCTGACATTTAAACCGTTGGTATTGGCAGTGGCTACCAGGTTACAAAGCTTCTTTGCCAAAGCGGTGGCTTTCGCTCCTGTGATCAGATACTGACTTTTCACATATCCGGTTACTTTACCGGATTTAATCTTGGTCCAACCGTCTTTGCTCTCTTCGATAATTTCACATCCACCATTCTTCGGCAGCTTTCCCAGGATCTTATTGCTTTCTCCGGGGCCGGAGCGTATTAACAGGTTTGTGTCAACATCAGCAATACCAATATTTACAAAGCCGGGAATTGGGATTTCGTAGGTAGATAAGCTGGAGATAGCATCTGAGCTGCTGTTATCTGATATTGTAGACATTTTATCATAAGTGAAACCGGCGACACCTTCCTCATACGCAAGTGCAGTCTTTGGTGCAGCTGTGAGTACTAATGTTCCGGTGATACATGCCAAGGAAAAATTAAGGAGCTTCTTGTTCATGGAACTGTCCTCCATTTATTTGATCTAACCTTATGTCTTCCCAGAGATAAGGAATATAGTCAGTCACAAACGGTCTAATTGTTACACAAATATTAAATATATTACGTTAGTATTATAGCAAAGCATGGTAATTTTGTCAACTCTATGTCAACTCTATTTTGAAAATTTGTCACAATCAACGAAATGGACGAAAACTGCACCAAAAAAGACTACCCCTGTGCGAAAACCACCACGCACAGAGATAGTCCTTATTTACAAATTATTAAATATATTAACGAAATATGTAGAATTATCGTTAAATAATAATACAAATCAAACCGCCATTGCTGTCATTCACAATCTTCTGCATGGTCTCCTGCAGCTTAAGCTGATTCTCGTCTGTCAGCTTATTGATCTTTGCATTAATTCCATCGTCCACCAGCTGCCTTACGGTCTTTCCAAAGATATTTGTCTCCCAGATACCTTCCGGATTCTCCTTGGCATTATCCCTGATATAATTGATCAAATCCTTTGCCTGCTCCTCGGTACCAACAATCGGAGCAACCTCAGTGATGATGTCCGCCTTGATCATATGAATGGAGGGCGCGGTTGCTTTGATCTTTACGCCGTATTTGGAACCATGCTTCATAATCTCAGGTTCCTCAATGGATACCTCATCCTTTAAGGGGGATACAATGCCATAACCCTTAGTGCGTACCTGATCTGTTGCATAGGATACCTTCTCGTATTCCGTCTTTCTGCCAGCCAGATCACGCAGGGTTGAGATCAGCTGATATTCGCCGCTGATGGGAACACCGATGAGATCACTAAGGATCTTATAATAATAAGCATCGTCAAATTCAACATTGACACTGACGGTACCGTCCTGCATATTGATCTTATCCAGCTTAAAGCGTTTTACATATTCGCTGTTTGTTTCCATGTTCTGGGATTTTGCATCCTTGACCTGGGTCATATTGTTGAAGAGCTCTTTTGTGGAAGCAACCAGATCCCGCTTCAACCAGTGATCGGCAGGCAGCATCTCAGCCCATTTGGGCATATAAAAATCAATTTCGGTAATGGGGAAGACAGACAGAATATTCTCCATGATCCGATTGATATCATCCTTCTTTAACTGCTCCGCATTCACGGGCATAACAGGAACATTATACTCTTCCTGCATCGCTTCAGCGATCTGAATGGTTTCATTGGAATAAGGCTTATTTGTATTAAGAAGTACTATGAAAGGCTTTCCGAGGTGCTTCAGCTCATGAATGGTTCTCTCTTCCGCTGTATGGTAGTTTATCCTGGGAATGTCACCGAAGCTGCCATCCGTTGTTACAACAATTCCGATGGTGGAGTGATCATTGATAACCTTTCTGGTACCAAGCTCGGCAGCCTGGGTAAAAGGAATCTCGTAATCATACCAAGGTGTTTTTACCATACGTTCATGCTGATTTTCAATATGTCCGGAGGCACCGTCAACCATATATCCCACACAATCGATTAAACGGATCTTTACTTTGGTGTCATCGCCAAAGGCGATTTCAGCGGCTTCTTTCGGAATGAATTTGGGCTCAGTGGTCATGATGGTCTTGCCTGCCGCTGCCTGTGGCAATTCATCAATGGCACGCTCTCTGCTATGGACATCTTCAATATTCGGTATTACAAGGAGATCCATAAATCTCTTTATGAAGGTCGATTTTCCTGTTCTAACCGGCCCCACCACACCTATGTATATTTCACCGCCTGTCCTAGCCTGGATATCATTATAAACATCATACTGCCCTAACATATGCCAACCCTCCTTACGGTTATAGTTAAAGATATGAGGGGGGTGCACATTTTATGATAAGTCAAACAGTATACTTGTTCCTTTTCTTTCAATGTTTTTTATTAGAATAATTGACATAAAAATGTAAGATTCGTTCACGGGAACGAAGCCTTACTCCACTGTTATTTGAAAGAATTCCTCATAGGCTGCCGGTGTTGCCGCCAGTATGGAGCTGCCTTCTGTAAAGCTGATAGGCTGATGATCCATGCTGGATATGCAGCCGCCTGCCTCAGTAAGAATCAGAGAGGCCGCAGCATAGTCCCAGGGAGATAATAAAAGCTCATAAAAGAGTACATAACGTCCGGCAGCAACATAACAGATGTCAAGGGCTGCTGAGCCGCTTCTTCGAATATCCAAAGCCCGATCAAATAAGGCTGCAGCCAGGCGGAAGGTCTCCTGAGTTTTCTCTCTGTAATAGGGACTGGCACCCATAGCAACCAGTCCGTCCCCCAAAGGCAGATTGTGAAGCTTTAAAGGAGTACCGTTTAAATATGCGCCCCTTCCCCTGGCTGCATAAAATACTTCCTCAAGATAAGGATCATACACGATACCGGCAGCAGTCTCACCATGAGAAAGTAAAGCAACAGAAATGGCACTGTGATGGTAATCCATAATAAAGTTGGTGGTTCCGTCAATGGGGTCAATAATAAAGCAATAGGGTACCTCACACAGCCGCCTGTCCCTCTCCTGCTTCGTGTCCTCTTCTCCGATAAATACTGCGTCAGGATAAAGCTCAGACAGTCGCCCGTAGAGATATTGCTGTACCTCCACATCATATTTTGTGACAAAGTTAGCCCGGCCTACCTTGCTTTGCACCTTTTCCTGAATATTATGGGCTTTCAGCATAATCTGCCCGGCTTCCTTTACAATCTGAATAATTTCATCAAGCATTGCCATTACCTCCGGTTATCACTTTTAATTTATTGTAAATATATTATCAGGGTCAGATACAGGAAGAAGTACACAATGAAGCTTACGAGCATTCACAGTGTACTTCAATTATCTATAAATTAATTACAGTCTTTCATTATTCGCCTATTCCCATTCTAAAGACTTATACTCTTTTCTCTTGTCTCTTCCAAGGAGGTCATACAAGGCTTCCTTCGGGGATTTGCCTTCAAATAATACCAGGTTGATCTGCTCAACGATGGGCATCTCCACTTCATTTTTCTGTGCCAGATGAAGTGCTGCTTTGGCGGAGTTAATACCCTCCACAACTTGTCCGACGATCTGTATCGCCTCTTCCATGGATTTGCCCTGTCCCATAAGATAACCGGCATTCCAGTTACGGCTGTGCTTACTGTTGCAGGTTACAAAGAGATCACCAATACCGGATAAGCCGGCGAAGGTTTCTATCTTACCGCCCATCTTCACACCCAGACGGCTGATCTCTGCCATACCTCTGGTCATAAGTGCAGCCTTGGTATTATCACCATAACCGAGACCATCAACGACACCTGCAGCCAGGGCAATGACATTTTTTAAGGAGGCACCCAGCTCAATACCGATGATATCAGGGCTGGTATAGACACGGAATACATCAGTCATAAAGATATCCTGAATAAAACGTGCGGTTTCTTTAGTGGTAGCACCTGCCACAATCGTGGTAGGGATACCCCGGCTTACTTCCTCTGCATGGCTGGGACCGGATAATACAGCAACATCCGCCTGAGGAATTTCTTCGCTGATTACTTCTGATAAGGTAAGGAGCGTGCCGTCTTCAATACCCTTGGATACATTGACAAGCCTTTGGCCTTCCTTGATAAAGGGCTTGGCAAGTCTTGCCGTAGAACGGATATAAGGGGAAGCTACTGCCATAACAATTAAGTCCTTCTCTGTACAGGCTTCCTCCAGATCAAGAATAATCTTCACCTGCTCCGGCATTTGGGCACCAGGAAGGTTCTTCATATTCTTTCTATTCTCATTTAGCATGCGAGCTTCATTTTCTATTTTTGTCCATATGGTTACATCATGTCCATTACCGGCTAACACAATGGCCAGGGCGCAACCCCAGGTTCCAGCGCCCAAAATACTTACTTTACTCATAATTCCTCCTTCTCTTTACTGCTTGTCATCTAGCTTCACTCTTTGGCCAAGCTTATTCTCGGTACCGTTTAATAAACGCTTGATATTTGCGCGATGTCTGAAAAACGCCAATGCCATAAAGACTAGTGCAATAATCAGCATATGTATGTCACCGGGATGTCTGATCGCAATCCAAATCGGAAATAATACTGCAACTACCAGTGAGCCCACGGAAACATATCTGGTCAGAGCTATGGAGATAACAAAAAGCGGAAGCCCTATGGGGATAATCCAGGGATCTAAGGCTGCCATCACACCTCCGGTTGCAGCCATACCTTTCCCCCCTTTGAAATGTAACCAAAAGGGGTAATTATGACCGACAACCACGCCAAGGCCGGTATACATTAATAATAACTCCAGGTTTTCGACACCCGGAAACAGCAGAAATCTCACTAATAGAATTGCAACAACAGCCTTAATTACATCACCGATCAGGGTGATTGCCCCTGCCTTTGCTCCCAACGTACGCAGCGCATTGGTGGTTCCAATATTGCCGCTGCCGTATTTACGGATGTCCACATTATTTTTCTTTCCAACAAAGTAACCTGTTGAAAAGCAACCAAATAAATATCCGAAAACCAAACAAAGTCCAATCCTAAGAAGCATATTTATGCGTTCTCCTTTCGCTCCCTGATGATAAACTTAAGGGATGTTCCCCCAAAGCCGAAGGCTTCCCGTATTTTATTTTCAATGTATCTGGTATAAGAATAATGCATGAGTTCTTTGTCATTCACGAAAATAACAAAGGTCGGTGGTTTCACGGATACCTGAGTGATATAGTACAGCTTCAGGCGCTTGCCCTTATCCGACGGGGGCTGCTGCATTGCTACCGCTTCCATGAGGATTTCGTTCAGGACACCGGTTGCAATACGAAGGTTCTGATTCTGGATAACCATTTCCACCAGTTCAAAGAGCTTATGAAGTCTTTGACCGGTCTCAGCCGAGATAAAGATGATTTCCGCATAGGGCATAAAAGACAGAACCTCACGGATATCTGTGGTATATTCCTTCACTGTCTTGTTGTTTTTCTCAATTAAGTCCCACTTATTAACGGCAATGATCATACCTTTGCCGCGGTCATGGGCGATACCCGCAATCTTGGCATCCTGTTCGGTTACACCTTCCTGGGCATCAATGACTAAGACCACCACATCCGCACGTTCCACAGCCGATACGGTTCGGATGATGGAGAAGCGTTCCAGCTCCTCTTTGATCTTACTCTTTCTGCGCAGTCCTGCAGTATCGATCAGGATGTATTCTTTCCCATTCCGGCGAATGGGCGTATCAATGGCATCTCTGGTGGTTCCGGCGATATTAGATACAATGACTCTGTTTTCGCCTACCAGCTTGTTAACAATGGAGGATTTTCCTACATTGGGTTTCCCTACGATTGCAATACGTGCTCTCTCATCCTCTTTTTCTTCCGTGTTGCCGGATTTGAAGTGCTTTACAACTTCATCCAGCATATCACCAAAGCCAAGCTTACCGGAAGCAGAAATGGGGAAGGGTTCACCGATTCCCAAATTATAAAACTCATAAACATCCGGCATAAATTTATCAAAATTATCTACTTTATTTACTACCAGTACCACAGGTTTTGCAGAACGGCGAAGGAGATCCGCCACCTTAAAATCTGAGTCTACCAGGCCCTGTCTTACATCCACCAAAAAGATAATAACATCTGCTGTATCGATAGCGATCTGTGCCTGCTGTCTCATATAAGAAAGCATTTCATCCTTGCTGTCCGGCTCAATACCGCCGGTATCTATCATTGTAAATTGTGTATTTAACCATGTAATGTCAGCATAAATGCGGTCCCTGGTGACACCGGGATAATCCTTTACGATGGATATTCTTTCTCCCGCCAAGGAATTAAATAATGTAGATTTACCCACATTTGGTCTGCCTACGATGGCAACGATTGGTCTGCCCATAGTTATCCTAAGCCTTTCTATTTCTTGTTCGTCCTGTTTCTCAATTGATACCTATCTTATGATTATATTATATAATACTATTTTTAGAGAAAAATTATTAATAATCCTTCCCTTGTCATAAGTCATTCAATTCTATATTGATGCGTTCATAATTATAGTAACGCTTTAACTGACTTATAACCGACATCATTATTTACATTATTATGGAATCAATGAAGGACTTTCCATCTGATTGTACAATACGGACTGGTGTTTGTAAAGTCTTTTCCATATCCGCAACGGTCAGGTCATCTAAGAGTACTGTCTCCCCGTGGCGCAGCATAACATCAGGGATTAATAAGGCATCTCCCAGCACCTGATCCTTTAGCTGCTTCATGATGTCTCCTCCGGTTACTAAACCTGCAACTGTAATATTTGTTCCAAAATAATGATTGATTATTGTATACAAATGAACGGTTACCTTTGGAAACTTGACCTTCAGCTGATCAGTCAGCTGCTGCAGGATGGGTGATGCTAATACACCGGTTGCGATGGATACTTCACGAATACGGTCATCCCCTGATAGTTCCTTATAATAATCCTCAAATTCCTTCTGAAGGGAACGAACAAGGCCAACACCATTTTCAATCTGCGGATAGCCCTCATACTCTTCATCCTGTGGAATAGGAAGCTCTGCCTTTATATACCACTCATCACTGGCGTAAATCAATCTTGTTCCGTAATGCTGCAGGAAGATTTTCTGCCAACGGTGGACTGCTTCCAGTACCACAAGAGAATCTTCCTTTGTGAAAGCTTCCAGCTGCTCCAGTCCCTCCCTGAATTTGGTCAGGCCTACCGGTACAATGGATACACTCTGCATCTCAGGCAGGTAGGCGGCCAGATCATGAATTGTCTTCTCCAGCTCTTCACCATCATTCCAGCCCTTGCATAGAACGATCTGTCCGTTCATTTGGATACCGCCGTCCTTCAGACGCTGAAGCTTCTGCAGGGCACTGCCTGCAAAGCGGTTATGCAGCATCCTGCAGCGAAGCTCCTCGTTGGTGGTATGAACAGAGATATTGATGGGGGATAATTTATAAAATAGGATACGGTCAATCTCCTCATCACTCATATTGGTGAGGGTAATATAGTTCCCCTGCAGGAAGGAAAGTCTGGCATCATCGTCTTTAAAATAAAGGGTTTCACGCATTCCCGGAGGCATCTGATCAATAAAGCAAAAGATACATTTGTTGCGGCAGGAACGGTATTCATCCATCAGTCCTTCTTCAAAGACAATTCCTAAATCCTCATCATATTCCTTCTCGATATCCAGTTCCCATTCTTCCTCATTTGCCTTTTTTACCAGCACGGTCAGTGCTTCATCCTTGATCAGATAATGGTAGTCAAGAACGTCCTTAATCTCGGTTCCGTTGATTGAGATCAGCTCATCTCCCGGTTCCAGCTCCATTTCCTCGGCGATACTGCCCGCTTCTATCTCTTTAATAATGTGTGCTTTTTTCTTCATAACATACACCAAATCTTTCTGTGGTTCACAATTAATCTTACTCTTACACCAAAGCCATGAATGCAGCCAGGCTACCTCGTTTGCCTTGGGTTTTACGGTGGGAAAATAACAAATCATCATGACAGCTGGTACATATGCCACTGATATGGATATTCTCAGGTCTTAAGCCTGCTTCTGATAATACTCTTTCATTGGCTGCCCAAAGATCACACTGATATTTACCCTTTTCCTTGGTAGTGATGATCGGCTTTGGACCTTCAGAACTGCTTAAGCCGAAGGACTTTATGAATTCAGCCGCTACCTCTTCGCCGATCTCATAGCAGTCTTTACAAATAGAAGGGCCGATTACAGCAATGATCTGCTCGGGAGAACTGCCAAAGTGCCTGGTCATCTCCTCTACGGTCAGCTTACCAATCTTAGCAACAGTGCCTCTCCAGCCGGAATGGGTTAAACCAATGGCTTTGTTTATGGGATCAACAAAATACAGGGGAACACAATCGGCATACTTGGTTACCAGAGTAACACCGCTGCAATTGGTAATGAGACCGTCAACCTCCTCATAATCCCTGGGGATAAACAGGCCTTTCCCGCGATCTTCCTTGGTAACCAAACGAATATTGGTCTTATGGACCTGATGTGAGATTACCATGGAGTGGACATCCACGTCCAGGCAAGCGGCCATACGACGATAGTTTTCAAGAATATTCTCAGGGGAATCCTTACCCATATCATAAATCTCCCCAAAGTTTAAGGATTCATACATGCCGCTGCTGCCCCCCCCAAGCTTTGTTGAAAAGCCATGCTTAAGGAAGGACAGCTGTGACAAAACAGGAAATGTAAAATAGGGAAGCTCCATTTGAAGGTCAATCTGTGCTTCACTGGTATTTGTAAATCTCATGATACATCAAGCCTTTCTATATCCCATCAAAAGCATTCTTAATCAGGGAAATCTCATTATCAAGAATTACCACTGCGTCAAAACGGCAGGGAGTATCCTGAGATATTCTATGTAGCAGCATATAATACTGTGCGGTTCGTGTGATTCTTCGGATCTTTGTGGGGGTGATGGCTTCGGCAGGATATCCCTGAGAAGTGGCAAAGCGGTATTTTACCTCAATAAAACAAAGATAGGCCCCATCTTTTGCGATGAGGTCAATCTCTCCAAGTCTGCAGCGAAAATTCCTTGCCAGGATATGATAACCCTGCTTCTCTAGAAATATGGCTGCTTTCTGCTCCTTTTCTGTCCCCAGGGCTCTCTTATTCATGCTTTATACCAACCTTTTTCTTGATACGGTCCATACGGTCAACAAAAACAAGAATCTCAGCTACCACATCGTAGAGCTGAGGCGGGATCACATCACCGATCTGAAGCTTTGACAGGGTATGGGCCAACTGCTCATCTTTATGGAGGGGAACATCCGCTTCCTTGGCCCGTTCAATGATTCGTTCAGCCAGATAGCCTTTGCCGGATGCGATCACCTTAGGTGCTTGTGCCTCCGTTTCATAAGAAAGCGCTACTGCTGTTTTTTTCATAATATTCGGATCCGACTGTTTCATGCTGCCTCCTTATCATAAAGCTAACAAAGCCATTCTTAAGAAGCCTCTTATATTGTGTGAAAGAGCTTCTCTTATGTATTACTATATGTATCATTTCAACAAGGAGCTTCTCATTTTGTCTTTGTTTAACAAGGAGCTGCCTTATCGTCTTTGCTTGAATAAAAATAATTTACACCAGGGTTATTCTACACGAAATTAGTTACGAAGCTTCTGCGATGGATGGGTGATAAGCCGAATTGCTTAATGGCCTCAATATGCTTTGATGACCCGTAGCCCTTATTGCTGGCAAAATCATACTCCGGAAATATCTTATCATAAGCCACCATAAGACGGTCCCTGGTGACCTTGGCAACAATACTGGCCGCAGCTATGGATATGCTCTTTGAATCCCCTTTGATAATGGAAACCTGCTTAATATCAACTCCGGGGATGGTAACAGCATCATTCAGAAGAATATCCGGCTTTACTGAAAGATTGCCGATTGCCTTGCGCATGGCTTCATAAGTGGCCTGCAGGATATTCATTTCATCAATTTGGTTAGGCGGAACACTTCCGATTCCATATGTAATCGCTGAGGAGATAATCTCATCATATAACTCCTCACGTTTTTTTTCGGATAATTGCTTGGAATCATTCAAATATAGAATATTGCAATCCTTGGGTAAGATAATTGCACAGGCAACTACCGGTCCTGCAAAGGGACCTCTGCCTACCTCATCAATACCGCATATATACTCATATTCCTGATATTTACGCTCGTATTCCTTCATGGCATCCAGACGAAGGAGCTCCTTTTGCAGCGCTTCCTGCTCCTTGCGGTAATGATTGCATATGGAGATGACACCGCTTCTTGTGTCATCTTTATATCTCTCAAGCAGCTCTGGAATTGCCTCTGGAGCTGCCTGCATAAATTCCAGCTTAATCATGGCTATTTTCTTTGTTGTATTGTCACTGATGCTTTCTTTCTTCATACGATTTGCTTTCCTTTGTTTCAATCAATTCCTAAGTTTCTTCTGTAGCCTTGGTTATCTCTTAAACTTTCAATTCATCTGCAATCTTGGTTATCTCATTAGATATCATTTCATTATCAGCCTTAGTTATCTCTTTGGCTTTCGTTCATCATTAGCCTAGGTTTTCTACTCAGCCGTTAACTTCATCATCAGTCTTGGTATTCTCTTCTGCTTTCTTTTCTTCTGTTGCCTGGCTTTCCTCCTTATTCATTGCCGGCGGAAACTCCAAAGTAATATTACCAAGCTTGGTACTTCTAAAATCCTCAAGAAGCAATAAGGCAGCCCGGTCAAGATCAGGCTCTCCGCCCTTTTGCAGACAGGAACGCTTAATAGCAATCTGTTCCAGAAGCTTTGCTGCCCCTTTGTGATCCAGTTCTGCTTCCCCCTGCTCTATTCCATAGCGATTGTGTAATACCTCCGGATAGTGCTTATTCAAAATCAGAAGCAATTCCAGGGATAAGTCGGTGGTATTAATAATGGTGTCATTAATGGAACCGATCAAAGCAAGTCGCAGACCCACAGATTGGTCATCGAACTTAGGCCAAAGGATACCGGGTGTATCCATCAGTTCCACAAATTTATTCAGACGAATCCATTGCTTGCCCTTGGTAACGCCGGGCTTATTACCGGTCTTGGTACTGGCTTTTCCCACAAAGCTATTGATAAAGGTGGATTTGCCAACGTTAGGGATACCGGTAATCATGGCACGCACGGGACGGTTTAGGATTCCCTTTCTGCGGTCACGTTCAATCTTGGCCTGGCAGGCTTTATTGACGATATCCTGTACCTGCTTCACACCGGTGCCGCTTTTGGAATTT
>JAJUHH010000048.1 GCA_029267975.1 Clostridiales bacterium | reverse complement strand
GTAAATGCTCCGGCGACTACATAAGCTGTCACGGATAATGACGTAGATATTAATATAAAAATTACACTGGTAAATAAGTAAGGGTAAACAGCATCTTGACGGATGCACTAAAAAGTCTCGAAATCAATGGTTTCAAGGCTTTTTTCTTTGCGATAATTCTTAGGCACCTTTTTGCTTCGACTGATAGCTATACGATTCGTGCGCCAGGAGACACGATTCGTGCGGTAAACGGTTTTTACAGGGTAAAATATGATATTATAACATAAAACGGCAGAGATTTTTACCGGAAATATAGTGATGTGTAATGACTGTAGCTATGCCGGGCTGGGTTATTACATGAAGCTATGTGAAGTAATATCTCTGATAACATGCTCATAAAGAGATTGAGCCTCTGTTAATATTTACAAAAGGAGAGATGACATGAGAAAACAGTTAATGAGTATGTTTCTTGTATTATGTATGGTATTTACCTTGTTGCCGGGAACAGTAACTGGGGCAGCCATCCTATACCCCGTTGAAATTGACGGCACGTTCTATGCCAGCTTAGATGATGCAGTCATAGACGTTAAAGAGGGCCAGACCATTCGGCTGTTAAAGGACATCACCCTCGTTTCCTCGTTCTCCACCGGAAGCAACGATAACAGCTTCACCCTTGACCTAAATGGTAAGAGGCTGGACGGTGGCAAATATTATATCGCCATCTGGCACACAGGTGCCGGTAAGCTGACCATAAAAGACCGAGTTGGCGGAGGTTTGATTACCGGTACATATAGCAGCACAATATATGTGCATGGTGGCAGTCTTGAGGTTACCGGTGGTACGATACAGAACACAGGCAGTGGTACTGATTATAGTACAATTTTAAATAAGGGTACTGGTAGTGTGACTATATCGGGTGGGAAGGTACAGCTTAATACATACGGCAGTGCGATAAACAACATTTCAGACGGTAGCATTTTTGTTACGGGTGGTGTGGTAGAAGCGAAAGACACCTCATCTTTCAGCCATGCAATATATAATCAAACTGGTATGGTAAGTGTGACCGGTGGTACGGTAAGCTCCAGCAAAGGGATGGCGATTTATCAAGACGGCAAAGGTAAGATCTTCATTAGCGGAGAGAATACGCTGATTACCAGCGGGACTAGCGGGAACGGTACGATTTGTCTTGTCAATGGTAATAGTGAGAATACACCGCTGAAAATCACCGGAGGTACGGTGGAAAACACCGCTACCGGAGGTACGGCAATTTACGCCTCGGGCGGGAAAGTCTATATACCAAATGGCAGCTCTGTCATTAAAAGTGCTGGTAAGGTAATGAATGTCGCACCGGATTTAAGCGGATACACCGATGTTCAGATTACAGCAAATAAGAATGCAGCAGATGCAGCCGGAGCTTCTTTGATTGGCAAAGAAGACATTGACTCAGCGGAAGAGATACAAGCATACAAGTATTTAAAGTTTGAAGCTGCAACGGTCTCAGACAAGGTTGCGGTAAATCGTACCACCAATACAGAGTATCCTAACCTGCAAGCGGCTATTGATGGAGTTGCAGAAGACGGACAGGTCATTCAGTTGTTGGAGGATATCAACCTTACAGCTCCTCTCACGGTTGATGCCGATGTTAGCAATAGCTTCACTCTGGATTTAAACGGTAAGAAGCTTAACGGTGGCGATAATATCGTCATGAATTATAACAGCACAAACACGCTGACCATTATCGACAGTGCCGAAGAAGGAGGTTTGATCACCAGTGCCTTTGGATCCACTAGCAAAGGTATCATTAATATTAACAGCGGCAGCATTATTGTGGCCAGCGGTACTGTGGAGAATACAGGTGTTGCAATTTACATCGACAAAAAGGGTAGTTTCACTGTTTCGGGTGGTACGGTGCAAAGCACCGGTACATCGGGTCGTGCAATCAATAATTCCTATGGTTCTGTCACGGTTACAGGTGGTACGGTGCAAGCTACCGGTACGAGCGGTTATGTAATATATAGTAACTACGGTTCTATCAGAATTACAGATGGTACATTGCAAAGTGCCAGCTCAGTGCCTACGATTTATGCTGTGTATATGAGCGAATTGAGTATCTCGAAGGGCCTTGTCAAAATACCGGAAGTTCATCAGCCATTACATATAATTCAACTTCAGGCAACTTCAGGATGACCGGTGGTACAGTGGAAAGCAGTGGCTCTTATGCAATTTATATCGCTTCCCAAACCGATGTAATTATTGCCGGTGGCACGGTAAAGAATACCGGAGCTGGTAATGCGATATATAACTACTCAAGTGGTAGTGTGAGTGTGACCGCCGGTACCGTGAGCAGCGGCAGCGGTGCCGCAATCTATAGTAACTCACAGGGTAAAATCTCCATCAGTGGAACAGCCGAGATCATCAGCGCAGCGACAAGCGGTACGATATCTTTGAATTACAACGTTAGCCCTTATACCATTCTTGAGATAAGCGGCGGAACCATAACGAATACCTCTAGCTCAGGCTATGCAATCAAAGCTGGTAATAGTAAATTTAGTATAACAGGTGGTACCTCTGTTATCAAAAGTAACTATAAGGTGATGGATAAGGCTCCGGAGCTGACGGGCTTTGATTTTGTGAGGATTACTGCAAGCCAGGATTACTCCGGAACGCCGGAAGGAATCTATGATATAGGAAGCTTTCCGGCAACAGCCATAAGCTACAAATACCTCAAGCTTGAGGTGAATCCGGCCTACGAAGCAAAAATAGGCACTACAGGCTATGCTACTTTACAGGAGGCGATTAATGAAGTTGAAGATACGGGCACCATTCAGCTGTTAAAGGACTTAAGCCTTACAGATACTGTCACCATAACGGAAGGGGCTGATAAAAGCTTCATCCTTGACCTAAACGGCAAAACATTAAGCGGTAACAGCAGCTCCGCCATAAAGCACATGGGTTCCGGTATACTGACCATAGAGGATAATATCGGTGGAGGTAAGGTCACCAGTGCAAGGACGGACTACGATAAGGGCACAATTACCTTAGAAGGAGGCGGTCTGGTAGTAACCGGTGGTATCGTAGAGAATACAGCGGAAGCCGGTAATGCAATTTACAATAAATCTATAGGCAGTGTTAGTATTTCAGGTGGTGTAATACAGTCTAGCGGGAACGAAGGCTGTGCAATCTTCAACGCATCAACCGGGATGATCTCCATCAGTGGTACCGCCCTGATTACCAGTGCAAATGCAGCCGGTGAAATCTATGGCACCATATATTTATCAGTGGGCATACCTCATAAGACGATTTTGGAGATTACCGGCGGAACAGTAGAAAATACATCTGCTAGCGAGCCCAGTCAAAGCTATGGAATATATAACAACTCCGACGGCGATATAAGCATTTCAGGCGGCTTGATTAATGCTATCTCAGGTATGGCAATTTACTGTGACAATGGAAGTATCTTAATTCCGGGCGGTTCACCTGTTATAAAAGGTAGAAATCAAGCAGTGAACAAAGCGCCGGACTTTACAGGCTATACCAATGCAATCGTTACAGCAAGCCTGGATTATCAAGGTGCGTTTTATACCTATGATTCAAGTTTAATTAATTCATACAAACATATAAAGGTTGCAGGCGCTGAGGCTAAAATTAACGGAACCTTATACTATACTCTGCAGCAAGCATTCTATGCGGTTACAAATGGACAGACCATTACACTGCTTGCAGATGTCAACCTTGCAACCAAAATTACTGTGACGAATGATAATAATTTTACTCTTAACCTAAATGGTAAGACGATAAATAATAATAAAGGTTCAGTCTTCAATAAAATTGGCACAGGTTTACTCACCATACAGGACACGGTAGGCACAGGTAAAATCACCGGTGATTATGGAGGAGGGGACGGCGGCACCATTAGCTTAAAAGGTGGCAGCCTTGAATTGGCCGGCGGTTTCGTGGAAAACAGAAATTCACTTAACGGTTGCGATGTGATTTACAGCATCAGCACCGGTAATGTAAGTGTTACAGGAGGTACAGTAAGCAGTGTTGGAATTGGAATTGGCAACCACAGCACCGGTACGGTGAGTATTACCGGAGGCACAATAAGTTGCTACACTGGAATTGAAAACAACAGCACCGGTAAGGTGAATATTGCAGGAGGCACAATAAATTGCAGCTGGCAAGGACTTTATAACTACAGCACCGGTACGGTAAATGTCACCGGAGGTACGGTGGATAGTGAAGCGAGTGCGATTTACAATCAAGGTACAGGTACAATTACCGTCGGCGGTGATGCTGTGCTTACCGGTAAAGGCAGCTCTGATGGCAGTACGATTTATTTAAACTCCACCAGCAGCGGCAAAACTGTCCTTAATATGACCGGAGGCACAGTGGAAAACACAGGTACAGGCTATGCGATTTATATGAAAGGCAGCGGCAACATGAGTATATCCGGTGGTATGATGAGTGCTGCCGACGGTACGGCAATTTATGTTGCTTCTACCGGTAAAATTTTGATTCCAAGCGGCTCACCTGTCATCAAGGGAAGCAGCGGTGCCATGAACATAGCTCCTGATTTAAGCAGCTATACCTATGTGAAGATTACAGCAAACACCGAACCAGAGGAAGCAGGAGCTTATGCGATTACAAAAGCTGATTTAACTGCTAACCCATCGAATTATACATATGTAAAGTTGGAACCAGCCTCCACAACACCGGCAGCAAGCATCGCTACTGTTGCAAAGAAAGAACCGATACAGCAAGAGATCAGCTTCCAACTGACAACAGCACCGGTAGGTACCTATAAGGTATATTCTGATAACACAACAGTAACAGAGCATACCACAGTAAGTGCCATCCTGAATGACAAAACTCTTACCCTGACCGACAGCAGCGGTGATATTGCGGTTGGAACCTACTACATCTCCGTTACCGAAAGCGATAAGGCAGAGAGTGCAAGATTAGCATTGACAGTCAGTGCATATGTACCGGCTGCTCCGGAGATATCCTCGATCACCATATCATCAGCAGGGAGTACTTATAAAATAGGAGCTTCCCTAACCATAGCAGTAGAATTCGACCGGACAGTGATAGTGGAAAGAACACCGAGACTTGAATTAGAACTGGACTCGGGAACAGTGTATGCAGACTATGTAAGCGGATCAAAATCTACACTCCTATTCTCCTATACAGTTCAATCCGGTGACAGCGCTCCTCACGGTATCAGTATTAAGGCACTCCAAGCAAACGGTGGAAGTATTAAGGAGAGCGCAGGGCTAATTGAGGCATTGCCTGCTCTTAATAATGTTCAAGATACAACGGGAGTATTGATTGATGGTGTGGCGCCGACAGTGGACATTACCTCTGCGGCAGCAGGCAGCACCAGCAGCACACCGATTCAAATCACTATTACCTTTAGCGAGAATATGACGGGCTTTACAGAGGAGGATATTACAGTAACAAACGGCACCATAAGCAGCTTTAACCAAACAAGTGCTGCGGTATATAGTGTGATGATCCTACCTATAGCGGAGGGTACCTAACGGTAGACCTGGCAGCAGGTGTCGCAACAGATATGGCAGGCAACGGGAATACAGCTGCCACATCCTTTAGCATAGAGTATACAATATTCTATGCAACAATTAGCGGTACCATCACAGACAGTGATAGCAGCAGCGCAATTGCCGGTGCGGCAGTACAGCTTAAGAGTGCCGGCAATAACATAGGTAGCCCTGTCTATACGGATGCAGACGGAGCATATACCATCAGCGGAGTTCCTGCAGGTACCTATACCCTTGAGGTAAGTGCCGAGGGCTACGATAGTGGCACGATCAGCAATGTTGTGGTAGCCGATGCCAATATAAGCGGCAAGGATTTGATGCTGACGAAGACCTTTATTCCTGTGGCAGACATTACCATGACCAATGCAGCTTCCGTTCCGGCCGGCAGCAATTTATCCTTAGAGGGAACTGTAACCCCGGCAAATGCCAGCAGGCAGACTATTGTATGGGAGCTGGTTTCGGCAGGCGTAACAGGAGCAACTGTAGTAGATGGTGTATTTAGTGCCAGCTCTGCAGGTACTGCTACCGTGAGAGCCACCGTTATAAAGGGGTTAAGTGAAAGCAGTGATTATACCAGGACCTTTACGATAACGGTAACAGCAGGACCGCTGACCGGTAACGTAACAATCAGCGGAACACTGAAATATGGTCAAACACTGACTGCGGTATATGAACCCGGCAACAACACCGGTACCCTTTCCTATCAATGGAAGCGGGGTGGCATCGGTGGAACAGATATTGGTGTAAACTCTGATACATATACCTTAGTAAAAGAGGACATCGGTGAAACCATCCTCTGTGTGGTAACAAGCAATGAACAAACAGGCTTTGTTGTGGGCAGCAGTACCGGCACCATCGGCAAAGCTGACGGTCTTGCGATTACCGGTGTGACGGCAGTACCCTGCAGCACTCCGGACAATAACGACGGCAAGCTCATCGGCGTGACAAGTGCTATGGAGTTTAAGAAGGTCGGTGATGCAAGCTATACTGCGGTGAGCGTCGGCACAATCACTGTGAGCGGCAGTGCAATCACTGCAAGCGGCAGCGCAATCAATGTAAGCGGCAGTGCGATTACGATCATCGATGGTGCAATTATCGGACTGACAGACGGTGAATACCTAGTTCGCTTTGCGGCGACTGACACCCACGAGGCCGGTCCGGCCAGCAGCTTTACCGTGGCAGCATTCACACCGATTCCTACCTACAGCATCAGCGGTATCATAACAGACAGCGATAACAATAGCCCTATTGCCGGTGCTATGGTACAGCTAAGGGACGAGAGCGGTAATGTAGGCAGTGCGGTATTCACCGATTCAAGCGGAGCTTACACAATTACCGGTATTTATGCAGGTACCTATAGCATTGTGGTGAGTGCCGACGGTTATGACAGCGGCACGATCAGCAGTGTTGTAGTAGCAGATACCAATATCAGCGGCAAGGATATGAATCTGACTAAGATAGTTACCTTCATTCCTGTTACGGATATTACCATGACCAATACGGCTTCCGTGCAGGCAGCAGTTTGACCCTGACGGGAAGCATAACTCCGGCGAATGCCACTAACCACGCCATTAGCTGGAGTGTAGTAAATGCAAACGGCACTGGGGCAAGCATCACCGGTGATACCTTCCGGGCAACCTTGACAGGTACCGCCACAGTGAAGGCGACGGTTATCAATGGTTCAGGCGCAGGCAGTGACTATAGCAAAACCTTTACGATTACAGTAACTGCAGCACCAACACCGACACCTAGTCCTACCCCTACGCCAATACCTAGTCCTACCCCTACACCAACTCCGAGTCCTACACCAACTCCGAGCCCTGCCCCAAGTCCTGCTCCTGATTCTAGTTCTGTGGAACAAGCAGAGGGTACAGTGGTAATGGATAAGCAGCAGGAGGAAGGCGCTCCGGCAGTGGAGCTCAATAATAGCAGTGAGGAATTAAAGGCAAGTGTACTGACCACCGAGGAGCAGGAGCTGCTGGCAAGAGGACAAAATGCAAAGATTATACTGAAGGTTGCAGATATCAGCACCTCAGTCACAGAAGAAGAGAAGAAGCTGATTCAGGATAAACTGGCTGAGGAGGAGGGTCTTTCGGAGGAAGCGGCTTAGGAGCTATCCGTACTGTATGTTGATCTGACCTTATATAAGCAGGTTGGCAGCCAGGAAGCGACCAGGGTTACCGAGACCAAGGGTAAGATCAGTATCAGCATCCGGGTACCGGAAGAATTCCGGAATACGGACGGAACAATAAACAGGACCTTCTTTGTCCTTCGGATTCATGAGGGAGAAGTAAGCAGGATAGATGGAATCTATGATCCGGTCACACATTTATTTACCTTTGAGACCGACCGTTTCTCCACTTATGCGCTGTCCTATCAGGATACGCTACAGCTGCAGACCTACAAGGACTTCCAGCATCTGCAGCTGACAGCAAAGGCAGGCAAGACCTCACAGACCTTATCCTATAAGAAGGCTGCAGATGTGGACGGATATCTAATCTACGGTGCAAAATGCGGGGAAGATATGGTTGAACTTGCTGATCTTCCGGCAAATACCACAAGCTATACAGTGAAGGGCCTGAAGAAGGGAACCAGTTACAAGTACCAGGTCAAGGCATACCGAATGATTGACGGCAAGCAGGTAATTGTCATGACCTCTAAGGTAATCCATTCCATTACAGAGAGTACAACCTATGCTAACCCGACCAAGGTGACCTTGGATACAGCCTCGCTTAAGCTGGCGGTAGGAAAAACGAAAACCGTGACCGGCCAGGTAGTTCTGCCGAAGGGGAAGAAGCTGAAGGAGCATACGGCAGTCCTTCGTTATGAATCCTCCAATAAGGAGATTGCTACCGTAAACAGCAAGGGAAAGATTACGGCAAAGGCAAAGGGAACCTGCTATGTATACGCTTATGCGCAGAACGGTGTATATAAGAGGATCAAAGTAACAGTCGAATAAGAGGAATAAGCAGTAGAAAGCATTCCACGCGAGATTTCTTTTGCCATAATGAAAAATGCCGACCAAGTGAAAATTTGGTCGGCATTTTTGGTGTGCCCGGTGGGCACACGTTCTAACGGGTGAAAGTCCCCAATCCGTCCGGCAGTGGGAGGATACAGCCGAAGCCAAGGGTGTCCATCGTGAGGTGGAATCTGAAGAGAGGATCAGGCAAAACTCTGGCTTGTTACATTTGAGGCCAACTGCATGGACTAGGTTGCCAAACAAACCAAAATCCACTAACTGCACGGAAATGCAGTTAGTAGTTATGGAAGGCGTATAAGAGGGAAAGAGCGTGTGAGTACCCGGGGAGGCCTCATGGACGTAACCAATGCAATAGAACATTTGCAGTTACGGTTGAAACAAGCTTTATCATGAGGAGTCAGCAGAGGTCATAGTACCACAGCGGTTGCAAACGGGGTGGGAAGGACTGAACTTTAGGAGATGTGAGTAAATGAAAGTAACCAGTGGTAGATTTAAGAACAGACAACTTCATATTGAGGACTATCGGCAAATGGTATCTGCGGAACAGAGAGAGTATGCCGAAGTGTTCGCCTACCAGAGGATTGCTGAAAACAATACTAAGATTTATATAGAATTAAAGATTTTGCTACAGCAGAACTATGGATGAAGTACCGAGCTTTCAACATAGCGAAACTTTATTGCCAATCTTGAAGGTCTTAAAATATACCATACCTGTTCAGGGGAACTTTATTGTATGGAATTCTACGAACATTGGAGGTATATTCTGCTCCGGAGGAGATGCCAAATTTGGATTTTGGACAATATCACAAGAAAATTTACATAAAGTTGAACTTATATTATATTGCAATGTAGTAAGGAAATCATATGCAAAATATATTACATGGGAGGAATGTTATTATGACAATGAGAGAAAGAATTGCTTCAGGAAAATTGTTTACTGATTATTGTGAGGGCTTGCCCGAAGACAGAGCAAATGCCAAAAGAAGAATGATCGCATTCAATGCTACAGGACCGGATAATCTAGAAGAGCGTTTTCGCTTGATCACTGAAATATTCGGGAAAGAAACAAAGGTATGGATCGAGCCTCCGTTTTATTTCTGCTATGGAACCAACATTGAGATCGGGGAAGGTTCTTACATTAATTTCAACTGCAATTTTGTTGATGACACTAAAATTATCATCGGGAAGAAGGTTATGTTTGGTCCGGCTGTTACGATAGCTACGGTTGGCCATCCAATCAATCCTGATTACAGGGAATATATGTATGCCGATCCGGTAACGATTGAGGATAATTGCTGGATTGGAGCCGGTAGTATCATTTGCCCTGGAGTAACGATTGGTAAAAACAGCGTAATAGGAGCCGGCAGCGTAGTTACCAAGGATATTCCTGCCAATTCAGTAGCTGTCGGTAATCCTTGCAGGGTGTTACGAAGCATTGATGAGCATGATATGAAATACTATTACAAGGACAGGGAAATAAGCAAAGAAGATTTAGAGGAAGAGGCTAGATTGAGATAATAGCTATATTTGTAAAACTAATGTTATAGTGTTATTTGATAATAAGTTTAACGGGAAACGCTTTAGATAAGGCGTTTCCCATTTTGTGTGCAGATATTTCACTAGATATCTGGATAAGGATACTTAGGCCATTGGAGAGAATGTGTTGCCACTTTATTACTTTTTAGTATACGGTCTCCTCGTCAATGACTAGCTCTACAAAGCGTCGCAGTATATCAGAGGCCTCCGCACGGGTAGTATATCCGGTCGGACCAAACAGATCCTTATCCTCTCCCCTAATAATACCAGCTTGCTGAAGGGCTTCTACTGCTTCTAATGCAGACGGATTGATTCTGGCTTCATCGCTAAAGGTGATAGCCTGATGGGATATGGGTAAGGTATAACCGATAGCCTTAGCATAATTAACCATGATCACAGCCAGTTCTTCATGAGTAATGGGATTTTCAGGACCAAATTTGCCGTCTCCGATACCCTGGATGATGCCATTTTTTACTGCCCATTCAATGTAAGGCATGACCGGACTGATATTGCTGATATCGGTGAAGCTGGAGACCATATAATTACTTATATCAGCAGCGGACAATTTACCCAGAGCCATGATAAAAGTAGATTTGCTAATTGCCGTATCAGGGGAAAAGCTGCTTGCAGTCGTACCCAGGATGAGCTTACGACTGGTTGCAAAGTCAATAGAATCCTTTGCCCAATGCCCCAGTGTATCTGTAAAGGCGGGAGCAGGTTCCTTATAGCCTACACCGTATCCATAGCGGGTCAGCTTATTTTGAGAGAGAATGATCCGCTGATTATGATAGCTGGACTTTATAAGCATGGTAGCTTTCCCTTTTTTATTCATAGATACCCCGTAAAGATTGCCGCTTTTCTCTGTACTCGCAAGATGATAGGTGATCCCCAGTATAAGGGTGCCCTTTCCTAAGTCAGTAATATAGACGGTCTTACCATCCTTTTGATAGCTAAGGGTGACAGCAAAGACCGGTCGGCCGCCAATCAGCTTCTTTGCGGAGGAGGAGAGCTTTGTAATGGGAGACAGATGGAAGGATATATTGCCGGTGGATTGCCTGTTCACTTCCTTGATTGCTTCAGCATCCAGCTTTATAGTAACAAGAGGGTTGTAAATAGCAAAGAGCATAACACCTTCTTGCTCCAGCCTGTCAATTGCAGCAGCCTCAAGCATAATCGTGATACTACTTACGGATGCGTCAGATAAGACATGAAACATTAGACCGATACCATCTGCTGATTTATCTTCTTCCTGTGCCTTTCTTTGTGCATTTTCGATCAGTGTCTTAACCATATCATCGGTAATGGCATATGTGGCATTTTTACTTGCTGTAACTGCAGCATTACCATCCATTGAAGCAATGGTAGGTCGGTTTGTCTTTTTGCCTTTGATCCTATTCTCAGCAGCAGGAGGAGTATAGCTGTAAGCTGGGCTGCCGCCTCCGCCGTAATAGCTCCAGTTAGCAGTAACAGTCACATTTCTGCCAGGCATAGGAAAGGTAGTTGTCGAACTGGCAGGGTTGGCAAAGGCAATACCATCGGAAGAAGTCCAACCTGTAAATTGATAGTTGCTGCGGCTGCCTGCATGGATGGTGACAGTTGCGCCTTGCGTATAGCTGCCGGCACCACTGCTTACCGCATAGCTATTACTAACGAGCACGCTATAGGTGGCAGGAGGAATTGCCTCAAAGATTGCCTTCACGATAACATGAGCGGCTGGCATGATAAATTTGTTATCTGCAATGCTCACCCCACCAGCGATGACCTGCCACTCCTTAAAGCGATAATTGCTGTTTGGCCTTGCGGTCAGAATGATCTCTGTCCCCTGGGCTGCCGAGCTTATATGGGCAGCAGCACTTCCGTTACCATCATCCTGAACGGCAATCGGATAGCTCATGGGAGGGGCATCTTTATAGGTAGCCGTAACAGTTACGTTATTCCCTGGCATGGTAAAGATAGTATCGGTTTTGATTACATCAGCAAAGCTTCCGCCGTTGTCACTGATCCAGCTGTCAAATACCTTACCGCTTGCAGGCTCATTCGCAGAAATGTTGATGGTGGATCCTGCACTATAAGTGCCGCTG
>JAJUHH010000047.1 GCA_029267975.1 Clostridiales bacterium | reverse complement strand
TTACCTCAATCAAAATTTTCTCCTCCTTATAATATTTGTCCGTGCTTTCCCTGTCCACCTTAGAACCGGGCAAAACCGAACCCTCAATAATTCCAATTCTACACCCAGATTACGAAAATTTTGTGAACAAAATTGAGAAAATATGCAATTTATTAGGTGACAAAGGGACGGGGACAAGGGCAGGACAGTATCCCTTAGGGTAAAGAGAAAGCGGCCTGCTTGAAATCTTTAATCAAAATCGTTGTTGTACTTAGACAAACAAGGATGGAAAATAAAATGAGCGTTACGCAGGGGGAGGTTGCCATGAATGGCAATCTCAAGCGCGTTGCACACGGAGGTGCAAATGCGCTGGACCCGAAAATTACATAACATCTATCTCATTATAGATTCTAACCTTGTTTCCTTAGTAAAACAGAAAGCAGATACTTGATTTCAAGCAGGCCGCTTTCTCTTCACCCTTTAGAGACTGTCCTCCCTGCTCCCCGTTCCTTTGTTACTAAAATTATTTACTTCATAATGTCATTCATGCAATACATTCCCGCCGCCTTACCGGGTAGATACTTCGCTGCCTGTACGGCACCTTTAGCAAAGATTGCTTTTGAGTAGGCGGTATGCTTGATCTCGATTACCTCATCCGTACCTGCAAATATGATCTCGTGTTCCCCTACGATGGTTCCGCCCCGAACTGCAGAGATACCGATCTCTTTCCGGCTACGGGCAGCACGCTCAGTTGAGCGGTCCATCTTGTAGCTATATTCATTATTTAATACCTCATTCATGGCTTCAGCCAGTGCCAATGCGGTTCCGGAGGGTGCATCAATCTTCTTATTATGGTGGCGTTCCACGATTTCAATGTCAAAACCGGCATCTGCCAGTATTACTGCAGCCTGCTGAATAAGCTTTGAAATCAGGTTGATACCCATAGACATATTGGCGGACCGAAGAATCGGAACCTTATGAGCTGCCTCCTCGATCATTGCGACCTGTTCTTTACTAAAGCCGGTAGTGCATAATACAATACCTATATTGTGCTTTACGGCAAAGTCCAGCATCTCTTCCAGATTAACCGGAGCAGAAAAATCGATGATAACGTCTGCTTTTACATTACAGGCCGTAAAGCTCTGATACACCGGGTATTTATTATTACGGTTGAGGGAGATGTCAATTCCGGCTACGATCACCGCATTGTCATCCGCTTCCACCATTTCTGTTATTACCTGACCCATCTTACCGTTACAGCCGCGTAAAATGATACTTGTCATATGCAACCTCCTAATCCGCTTCTCGTGAATATTATATGGTTTTAATTCCTACCGCATGCATTTCCCTCAGCAGTCTCTCTGAATTTGCCTCTTCCATCTCTGTGAGGGGCATACGAAGACCTCCTGCTTCAAAGCCCATCAGATTGACTGCCTTCTTCACCGGTATCGGGTTAACCTCACAGAACAGGGCATTAATAAGCGGCAGATACTTCAGCTGCAGCTCACGGCTACCTGCCACATCCCCCTCCAGGAATTTCATCACCATGTCGTGAGTAGGACCCGGTGCAATGTTTGCTAATACGGAGATAACTCCTATTCCTCCCAGGCTCAAAATCGGCACAACCATCTCGTCATTACCGGAATATAGATCTATCTTGCCCTCTGTCAGCTGCATAAGCTCCGCAACCTGAGCAATATTTCCACTGGCCTCCTTAATTCCTACAATGTTATCCACATTCTTGAATAAGGTTGCCACAGTCTGTGGAAGAAGGTTGCAGCCGGTTCTTCCGGGGACATTATATAAGATAATAGGAAGCTTCACGGAGTTTGCTACTTCTGTAAAATGTGCAATTAAGCCTTTCTGTGTCCCTTTATTGTAATAAGGGGTAACTAGCAGTAAGGCATCAGCACCATAGCTCTCAGCTTCCTGTGACAGATAAACAGCAGTATCTGTTGCATTAGAACCGGTACCGGCAATCACTGGAACCCTCTTTGCAACCTTATTTACAGCATAGCGTATACACTCCAAATGCTCCTCATGAGTCAAGGTGGAAGCCTCGCCGGTAGTTCCACAGACAATAATACTATCCGTGCCCGCCGCAATCTGGTACTCAATCAATTCTCCCAGCTTCTCAAAGTCAACCTCGTTTGTTTTCGTAAAGGGTGTTACAATCGCGACACCTGAGCCTTTAAATACAGCCATCTTTCCTTCCTCCTAATAAGTTAAATTAAAAAGGTTGCTTAAAAGGTATGGTGCTACAAAAAAAGTCGACCGGAAAGTCGACACTAAAGAATCGCTTAAGGGCAGCACAATAAAAAATCCCATGATTCATCCCTGTAAGTTTATGACATTCTTTAGGCAGCGCTCCATCATATCAATGATGACAGTCATATGGTTATTCACCATATGCCCAGCAGAGACAGATCAGGTCCGCCCCCACTTCGGCAATGTTTCCTTTCCCTGTGTTCCTCTATGCCTGACATATCCCACAGCTACTGATAAACAATGCACCTCTACCATAAGCAAATATGTAATTTCATTATTACTGTAGAATTATCTTAGCACTTACAATTATTTGTGTCAAATGTTTTTGCAATATCTAGTCTATTGCATCACTAAAAAGAGATATGGGAAAGTTTCCTTCTTTTATCTTATCGTAAAATTCGTAGGTATTTCCATTAAGATAAAAATATTCCCGCAGGCAAGCCACGGGAATATTCATGATACCTATGATAGGATTACTTTTTCTTATATTTACGCAATTATTCCATTAATCTATTATTTCAATCGGATCAAAAACCGCTGACTATTTTAATACTCTTCCAGGTATTCTAACTTACTTACGGACACTTCATAGGCAATGCGCTTTTCAAACTCGGTTTCGCTGATCTTCTTCTGATATTCACGGCTTTGAATTCTACCCCATATTTGAACATGGCCGCCGACTGCAAAGGTTTCCGCAAATCTAGCATTTCTGCCCCAGCAGATGCAAGGGATATAGTCTGATTTACCATAAGGTCTGTTCACTGCCAGAAGAACATCTGCAATCTCTCTGCCAAGAGGTGTCTTGCGATAGATGGGAGGTTTGCATACAAAGCCGTCTAAAAAGATGTGATTTGGCTTTACATTCTCTGATAATTCATCCACCATCTTGATCTCTCTGGCAAATACTGAAAGAACCAGCTTGTTCTTACTTTCCTCATGGCGGTTATAGGAACGGAACTGACCCAGAACCTCCACAAATTTTCCCTTATAATCCTGTTTTACATCAATGAGACGTTCTGATACCATAACAGGTATCATGTCATAGGAATTACTTAACCTGCTGACAACCACCTCAAGAACATAGAACCCTTCGCCAAATACATCGTGGCTGAACGTAAAATCACTGACTACCTCTCCTGCAATACTTACTTGATTGTTATCAAATACTTTATCTGTCATTACCGTACCTCTCCTTCCTCCCGGCGTATTTTTACGCCAATCTGCTCTAAAATGTGGGGTAAACTTCGTTGTTTCGTGGAAAACAGCTTTCATTCACCTATGATTAAATATATGCTCATTTCCATATTTTAGAAGTAAAAATTTTCAATTTATTGATAGTATTAACAATTTTTGTTAATTTATACAAATTTATTTTAGATTTTTATCTATTTTTTTGCAGTCATGCGTTGCTTTTTAATTAGACCTTATGATAAAATGTTTAGGTTGCAAAATTCCGCTTATTTTTAACGCGTACAAGGTACGCAGATTGGAGCATTCATTAATGAAACGTGAGGATATTCGAAATATCGCTATCATCGCCCATGTCGATCACGGTAAAACTACTTTGGTAGATGAGCTGCTGAAGCAGAGTGGTGTATTTCGGTCCAACCAGGCAGTCGTAGAAAGAGTCATGGATTCCAATGCACTGGAACGCGAGCGTGGTATAACAATTCTGTCAAAGAATACCGCCGTACAGTACAAGGGATACAAGATTAATATAATAGATACTCCCGGTCATGCTGATTTTGGCGGCGAGGTAGAACGTGTTTTAAAAATGGTAAATGGTGTTGTACTTGTTGTAGATGCTTTTGAAGGTCCGATGCCTCAGACAAAGTTTGTGTTAAAGAAAGCTCTGGAACTATCCCTTCCGGTTATCGTATGTATTAATAAGATTGATCGTCCGGAAGCCAGACCCAGAGAAGTAGTGGACGAGGTTCTGGAGTTATTGCTGGAGCTTGATGCCAATGATGAGCAGCTTGACTGCCCCTTCGTTTATGCGTCTGCAAAGCAAGGTATTGCCTCCCTTTCCATAGAAGAGGATGCAAAGGATATGACTCCGCTCTTTGAGACAATTATCAATTCCATTCCGGCCCCTGAAGGTGATCCGAACCGTGGTACCCAGGTACTGATCAGTACCATCGACTATAATGAATATGTAGGCAGAATTGGTATCGGCAAGGTTGATAACGGAAGCATCCGTGTCAATCAGGATGCTGTTTTGGTCAATGCACATGATCCTGAGATGAATGTCAGGGTTAAGATCAGTAAGCTCTATGAGTTTGACGGTTTAAAGCGTGTTGAAGTAAATGAAGCAACCATCGGTTCCATTGTTGCCATCTCCGGCATCGCAGATATTCATATCGGAGATACCATCTGCTCACCTGAGCAGCCGGAAGCAATTCCCTTCCAGAAGATTTCCGAGCCAACGATTGCCATGTATTTCAATGTAAATGACAGTCCCCTTGCCGGTACAGAGGGCAAATTTGTAACCTCGCGCCATTTGAGAGACCGCCTGATGCGCGAGCTGAATACAGATGTCAGTCTCCGTGTCGAAGAAACAGATTCAACAGAAAGCTTCAAGGTATCCGGTCGCGGTGAACTTCACCTGTCCGTGCTTATTGAAACCATGAGACGTGAGGGTTATGAGTTTTCTGTTAGTAAAGCAGAGGTATTATATCGGACAGATGAGCAGGGAAAGAAGCTTGAGCCTATGGAACATGCTGTCATCGATGTACCGGATGAATTCACCGGTACGGTCATTGATAAGCTAGGTCAGCGAAAGGGCGAGATGATCAACATGCATACCTCCGGCAACGGACATACCCGCTTAGAGTTTTCCATTCCGGCCAGAGGCTTGATCGGATATCGCGGTGAATTCTTAACAGATACCAAGGGAACCGGAATTATAAATACTCTCTTTGACGGCTATGGTCCCTATAAGGGTGATATCCAGTATCGTAAAACAGGCAGCTTAATTGCCTTCGAGTCTGGTGAAAGTATCACCTACGGCTTATATAACGCCCAGGAGCGTGGAGCTCTCTTCATTGGACCTGGTGTGAAGGTATATGCCGGCATGGTAGTAGGACAGAATCCAAAAGCCGAGGATATCGAGGTAAATGTGTGTAAGCGCAAGCAGCTTACCAATACCCGTTCCTCCAGTGCAGATGAAGCTTTAAGACTTATTCCGCCCAAGATACTTAGCTTAGAACAGGCCCTTGAATTTATTGAGACTGATGAGCTTTTAGAGGTAACACCAACCAGTTTGCGAATTCGCAAAAAAATTCTTGACTCGACCCTGCGCATGCGTGATAGAAGAAACAGACAAAGTAATTCGTAGGAAGTATATTAATTCGTCACTTAGATATAAGCTGCTGCGGCATTAGCCTGGCAGCTTATTTTATTCGTATACCTCACAATCTCCCAATATTTGTGAGGTACACAAGTGTCCATTCTATTTTAAAATTATTGTTATTTTTTTCACATTCTAGGGTATAAAATTATTGTTCATTTCCTTGATATCCATAATTCTTTGATCAGGATACCTACCAATATCTTTCAGATCTTTGATCTGGTAGTGTTCCAAAATTTCTTTAAAATAAGCCTTCAATGTATCCTTGGCTATGATCTTATTATTATATTTATCTCTGGATATCTTAAGCATGGACTTTTCATAGCCCATCATAGCTTCCAAAGCTTTGGGTCCATACCAGGAAAAGGCTTCCATAATTGCTTCAATAAGAGCTATCTCTTCCTGGGTGAGGAACTCCTCCCCTTCTTCGATCGCACGAACGCCACAGCGCTTCATACTCTCATAAAGTTTGGGAAAGGGTATCTGTTCGCTATTTAGGGTACACTCCTCCTGGAACAGCTCCTTATCGTAAAGAGCCAGGGAAAAGGCTTGTGCATAATAGAGCAGGTACTGGATATAGGCCGGACAGATTTCTGCATTGCATTTATTCACAATGCTATAAGCTGTTGCGTATATCTTTGATGACATAATCTTTGTCATAACAGCATTCTTGCTCTTCTTATAAGCCACTCCGGTTAAGCAGTCCTTCCGTTTACACAGAAGCTCGTAATAATACTCCGGCTCATCCAGGATTGTCTTCAGCTTATTCGAATATTCATTGGTCGGAATATCACCCTCCATATAACGAATAATCGTAGTCTCACCCCAACCCAGCAGCTTTGCCAAGGGCTTTTTCCCGATACGATAACGGTCCAGGATAAGCTTGATCTCATCCGCAGTAATTATTCCTTCACTTTCAAAATCAATTTTGCTACCTTTCATTTTTGAACTCCTCAGATTTGTAATGATCCTTCGTAGAACTATAGCATGATCCATAATAATATTACCATTGAATCCCTCATTTGTCCAAGAAAGTTTTAAATATTTTGAGGAAATTTAAAATTTTCTGAATTCATTCAGATCATGAACTATAATTTTGATACCTTTGATCAGACGATCAAACAATCCAATACTGTAAAGCTTCACAAGCACCATACCTACGGGCACCCCGATGATCAGACCCCAGATACCATAGAAACGATAGCCGATGAACATAAAGAACAAGGTTGCCAAAGGGTTCATACCAATACTGTCTCCCACCATCTTTGGCTGAAGCACCTGTTTAATCACCTGACAGATAATATATATCACTACAAGGCCTATGGCCCTGCCATAATTTCCTGCTATGACATCAATCACAGCCCAAGGCCATAGAATTGCTCCGGTTCCAAAGACCGGCAACAGATCTAAAAATGCAATCCCCAGGGCAAAGAGGAAAGAATAATTCACCTGTAATATCTCAAACCCTACAAACATAATGATCGTCAGCACAAGCATAATTTTAAACTGTGCCTTGAAATAACCGCCAAAAGCCGTTTTAAAATTATCATAGATCACCCGCCAGAAGCTAACGACAGCTTGGGGAACATTATTTTTTAGTTTGCTTGTTAATTCATCCCTGCTTGCGGCAAAGAAATAGGCTGACAGAATAACAACAATAAGAGCCAGGAAGCCCTCCGCTACATCTTTGGCAAAATTACCGGTTTGCTTTATGGTAGGCATCTCAAATTCACCT
Organism: Clostridiales bacterium; assembly: GCA_029267975.1. Classification (GTDB taxonomy): domain Bacteria; phylum Bacillota; class Clostridia; order Lachnospirales; family Lachnospiraceae; genus Mobilitalea. Next base: position 4,832 of record JAJUHH010000047.1, on the reverse strand, counting down.
GCAACGTTGGAGGTATAATTAGCGACCGATGTTATCAATCTGCCAATGATATTTTGCATGCTTGCAGGAAGTGCTTTGGTCAGATGCTGCACTTCTAAGCTCAGAGCATTAAATTGCTCTCTTACATTTGCAATGATGATTGGAAGATCCTTAGCCAGCTCACTGGCTTCTCTTACCAAAATAGATATTAACAGGGCAATTACCCCCAGGATTGCAACAATAACAAGAAGTAAGATAATTGCTGAGCTGTGCTTACGATGTAGCTTTACCTTCTTCTCAAGAAAACGGACCAGGGGATTGGCAATCATGGCGATAATCCATCCTATGACAAAAGGCATAAAAAAGCCGATCAGTCTAGGCAGTAAGAATATCAACAGCAGTGCCCCTGCAATCATAATCAGAAAATTGACTACGATCTTTATATAAAGTAATAGCTTGTCCATACTTTTATTACGTTCTCCTTCCTAAGGATCTACTGCAGTAATTATAATATATTCCAGTAGATTGGTAAATATTTATCGAAAAAATATTCCTTCTTCTATTTCACTCACTCTTGTAATAGGACACAATCTATGCTATGATTTCTGTTAATCAATTATCCATATATGATTAATAGGTTTGGGAGGTACTATGAGAACGAATAAAATTATTCAACTGGTTTCTGCCGCTCTAATGGCTGCGATTATTTGTGTTGTGACCATGACTTTGGCATTTCCATCCCCCATTGGCGGATATATTCATCCTGGCGATGGCTTTGTGATATTAGCAGGCGTCATCCTTGGTCCCTTCTACGGAGGACTGGCTGCGGGGATTGGGTCTATGCTGGCTGACCTTCTCTTAGGTTACAGTGCTTACGCAATTGCAACACTGCTGATCAAAGGCCTGGCTGCTTTAGCTGCAGCATTATTGTTCCGTGCCTTATTCAAAAATAGCAATCGAAGCTTTCTTTCCCTGCTGCTCTCTGGCCTGCTGATTGGCTTTATCGTAACCTTTGGCTACTTTTTATACGAAGGCAGCTTGCTGGGACTTGGCTTTGGAGCAGCATCGGCAAATCTCCCCTTAAACCTTCTGCAAAATGTATTGGGTATCGCTATCTCAATCATTCTCTTTCCGCTGCTGCATAAGGTGCCCCAGATTAGATCCCTGATACAAATCAGGTAAGTCACCATTGACAAGCTTCTTTCTGTTACATTATAATGAAACCATATCGGAACTGGCGGAAATGTGGGTTACCACAGGGGACCGATAGGAACGCTTCAAGATAAGAAAGCCGGATTAAAATGTCGACCGCCTGGGCAAATGCTCAGGCGGTTTTTTGTTGTTTTCTAATCAGGATCCTGAGTTATTCAGGCAACCGATTAATCAATAAACTGATTTAGTCAGAGAAACTGATTTAATCAGGAAGCTGATTGTATAAGGAAGCTGATTTTATTTAGATCCTGATTTCATCATCGCCTGGGCCTCAGATTATAAGAGTAAAATACAGTGCAGATGGAGGAAACTTAAAGCAATGAATGCATGGTATGATTTTAAACCCGGATTATGGCAGACGGAAATTAATGTACGTGACTTTATTTTGAGGAATTATACCCCTTATGAAGGAGGGGAAGACTTCTTGGTCAATGCCACCGAGCGCACAAGAGAGCTCAACGAAAAATATCTCAGGCTGCAGAAGGAGGAAGGGCAAAAAGGAGTATTATCCATCAATACAGAGCAGGTGTCTTCCCTGCTTACCTATCCTCCCTCCTATCTCGATCGGGAGAAGGAAATTATCGTGGGCTTTCAGACAGATGCCCCCTTACGCAGAGGCGTAAATCCCTTTGGCGGAATTCGTATGGCCAGGCAGGCATGTGAAGCTTACGGCTATACACTATCAGAACGGGTGGAGGAGCATTTTCGATATCGTACTACCCATAATGATGGCGTATTTCGTGTCTATACTCCGGAGATGAGACGGGCGCGTAAATGCGGTGTCATCACCGGTCTTCCCGATGCCTATGGAAGAGGAAGAATCATAGGGGATTATCGCAGAGTGGCCTTATACGGGGTAGATTATCTTATTACGCGGAAGGAAGCCGACAAGCTGGCCCTGGGGCAGCGACCTATGACAGAGGAGACGATCCGTACCCTGGAGGAACTCTATCGCCAGATTGATTTTCTTGGGCAGTTAAAGACTATGGCTGCAGAATATGGTTTTGACATCTCCCAACCTGCTACTAATGCACGAGAAGCGGTACAGTGGCTTTATTTTGCCTATTTGGGCGCCATTAAGGAGCAGAATGGTGCTGCCATGTCCCTGGGACGGACCTCTACCTTTCTTGATATTTATTTTGAACGTGACCTGAGAAACGGTATCATCGATGAAGTGCAAGCTCAGGAAATCATTGATCAGTTTGTACTCAAGCTTCGCATGGCTAGGCAGCTTCGTACGCCAGAATATAATGAACTATATGCAGGCGACCCTACCTGGGTCACAGAAGCTATTGGTGGGATGACTGAAGACGGACGCAGTATGGTGACCAAGAACAGCTTTCGCTTTCTCCATACCCTGCATAATCTATCTCCTGCTCCGGAGCCCAATCTAACCATCTTATGGTCTGATAAGCTGCCAAAGAACTTTAAAAACTATTGCGCCAAAATGTCAATCGAAACAGACTCCATACAATACGAGAATGACGAGCTTATGCGTCCGATTTATGGGGATGATTACGGTATTGCCTGCTGTGTGTCCGCCATGCGTATCGGCAAGCAGATGCAATACTTCGGCGCCCGCTGCAATCTTGCCAAAGCACTGCTTCTAACCTTAAACGGAGGCAGGGATGAAATTACCGGAGATCAGATAGGTCCCGCATCCAATCCCTTTCCTTCTGGCATTCCTTTGGACTATGAGGAGGTAATGAAGGCTTTTCTGCCAATGCTTGACTGGCTCTGTGGCTTATATGTCAACACAATGAATGTTATTCACTATATGCATGATAAATATGCTTACGAGAAGCTTCAAATGGCCCTTCATGATACAGAAGTAGAACGTCTGATGGCATTTGGAATCGCCGGCTTATCTGTTGCCGTTGACTCCTTAGTGCGATCCGCTACGCAAGGGTAACTCCTATACAGGACCAAGGTGGACTGATAACAGACTATATAATCGAAGGCGAGTATCCTGCTTACGGCAACCATGATGACAGAGCGGACCAAATTGCCAGCATGCTGATTGAAGCGTTCTATGCAAGGCTGAAAAAGCATCCGGCCTATCGCAATGCCATCCATACCCTTTCTGTTCTTACCATCACCAGTAATGTTGTATACGGCAAGAAAACAGGTGCTACCCCTGATGGCCGCAAGAAAGGGGAGCCCTTTGCTCCCGGAGCCAATCCCATGCATGGAAGGGACTGTCATGGCGCCCTCGCATCCTTACAATCTGTTGCCAAGCTTAATTATGATAATTGTCGTGACGGAATCTCCTATACCTTCTCCATTGCGCCGGAGGCCTTGGGTAAAACCACTGAAGTTCGTATTCAAAATCTGACCTCCCTACTTGATGGTTACTTCTCAAATCATGGTCATCATATCAACGTCAATGTACTTGATCGTGCTCTTCTGCTGGATGCTAAGGAGCACCCTGAGAAGTATCCCAACCTGACCATACGGGTATCCGGCTATGCCGTTCGTTTCAACTCCTTAAGTCCGGCTCAGCAGGAGGAAGTCATTGCAAGAACCTTCCATCAGAAGTTATAGAGAGTTGTTCGCATAACAGTATCAGCAAATAATATAACATCTGCTTCAATCATGCCGGAATAATATAAATACCACATCAAGTATAACACTGATGTGGTATTTTTCATTTAATTATTTTTTATTTAACATTTTTCATTTAATAGTCCCAAAACAATGAAGCTAATATCAGACTATTTGCAATTTAATTGTTATCGGCCGCTTGAAGTAGTTTTGCTTCTTCCTTAAACTGCTGCTTTACCTTCTGGTTGACTGCAATCCCTATACCCATAAGAGCCCAATAGACCGGAGCAATGGCAACGGAAGAGTCATTTGCTAAACCGGATATCATATAACCAACAGAACCTATAAATATTGCTACACCAATCTGAGAATAAAAGCTTTGAAATCTTCCTTTCCAGTATAACTTCAGACTTGTTATAAAATATATACCATAGAAAGTTAAAAAAGCAATGAGTGACAACACACCAGTCTGAACACCCATCTGCAGATATAGACTATGAGGTTTCGTAATAATCTGTCCACTAAAGCCATAGTTATATAAAGCCACATAATCCAACTGAGGAAACTCTGTGATAAAAGTATCAGCTCCTGAGCCTAATAATAAATGATCCTTCAATAATGGTATCGTTCGTGACCAAATATAACCTCGGCTTGTAGCAAAATTTTCATATCCTTTAAATCCAAAGGAAGGAGCAGCTTCTATCTTAACCAGTTTACCCACATTATTAATATAGTAATAGCTTCCATCTGTTTGGTTGGTAAACATCCATTCATGTCCATCGATCAAAACGGTAAAGCTAAGCATATTTTCATAGGAAACGGGTGTGATGACAAATTCGGAAAATCTGCTGTCTACTACTAAAAAGCCACCCGAAGAATCTACTGTTGTTGAAACTGGCATGCCATCATCATCCTGAAAAGAAATAAGCATACCTGATTCATCATCCATAAAACGAATATGAAGGTTATTTCCTTGGTAAGTAATGACAACTTCATCATCCAGCGTTTTAATGTCAGTAAGATTAGGAGTCGACTCCACCAATTGTAAACGCTCGGCTACCTTCATTAAAAAAGTACCATGACTTACGCCATTATAG
>JAJUHH010000046.1 GCA_029267975.1 Clostridiales bacterium | reverse complement strand
TCTGGGAAGAGAAACCTTCCTTGCCAAAGTCGTTTGGGAGGAAGATTGGCCGGTAGTCAATCCGGGTGTCGGTAAATTAGAGGAGTTTGTTGAATTACCCTTCGAGCCAGTACAAAATGAGGCTCCAAGACTTCAGACCCTGAAGGATCTGGGGCCAAACAAGTTCGATTTGCTCATGCTTCGCAATCCAAAAAGCGAATTTTACTCTAAGGACAATGGAAAGATCAGATTAAACTTCCTGCCTGTGACTTTGAAGGAGCTGGACAGTCCGGCCTTCCTTGGCTTTCGCCAGCTAAGCTATCATTACGAGGCTGCGCTGGAATTTGAGTTCACGCATCTTCCTGCTGAGGGAGAAGCAGGGTTGGTTCTGCTGCAGAGCAACGAATATCATATGATGTTTCGCATTATAACCGGTGATAAGCAATATGGAGATAAGTTTATATTGCAGCTGGCAAAATGCGTAGCAGGAGAAGAAAAGCTGCTGGCGGAAGAGGTCATATCAGCTGAGCAGCTCCTGACAGACCATTTGTCTGAGCGCTTTAGAATTCGGTTGAAAATGATAGGCTATGGACAAAGGGCTGATTTTATGATTGCACTTGGAAGGGAAGAGCATATCCTTGCTAAGGAAGTTGACATTCATGAGATGAGCACTGAGGTGGCTAAGGGCTTTGTAGGAAATACCATCGGTGTCTATGCTTCCTCCTGTGGAGTGGAAACAGATTGCTTTATCCATATCAATGACTTTAGCATACGTTATTAAATTTATCCTTGATTTTAATAAAGTAATGTGCTAATATATCTCAACAATAGGGTTATTACTTTTGTAATCCCTGAAATATGAGATATATGATATCGGCTGAGAAGGAGACTTTATTCTACCGAAGAACCGAACGACAGGAATGGTGAGCCACCGACTGAGAGCACACCTATGGTGATAAGTTGAATACGGAACACTCTGGAGCTTGCGGATTGAAATAGCAGTAGGTTCGTACGTGACACGCGTTAAGTGTAAAAGAGGAGAGCTCATGCTCTCAATGCGGGTGGTACCGCGGGAAATTGTGATTTCTCGTCCCGAAGAATGCAAAAAAGCATTCTTCGGGGCTTTTTTTATACCTAAAAATCTCCCTTAAGAATGCAATTACTGAATGGAGGTATATCACATGGAATTTATCGCAGGAATTAAGCAAAAGGAAACAAAGGAAATCAGTGATATTCTTGCACAAGGAATATCGGGAAAAGTGAAGATCAACGGTTATATCCATACCATTCGTGACATGGGCGAGGTAGCCTTTGTCGTGCTCCGTAAGAGAGAAGGTCTGGTACAGTGTGTATATGAAGAAGGTGTGACAAACTGTGTGTTAAAGGAGCTGAAGGAAGGAATGACGGTGGAGGTTGAGGGTAATCTCCACGAAGAGGAGCGTGCTCCCCTGGGCTTTGAAGTAAGACTAACAGAAGTTACGGTTCTGTCCTCACCTAAGGAAGGCACTATGCTCCCGCTGCCCATTTCAAAGTGGAAGATGAAAACCTCCCTGGAGACTAAGCTCAATTATCGTCCCATTTCCTTAAGAAATATCAGAGAGAGGGCAATCTTTAAGATACAGGAGGGCATTATCAGAGGGTTCCGTGATTTTATGTTTTCTCAGGGCTTTACAGAGATCCGCACACCTAAGATCGTTGCCGGTAATGCTGAGGGCGGTGCCAATGTATTTAAGCTGGAATACTTCGGCAGCAAGGCATTCTTAGCACAAAGTCCCCAGTTCTACAAACAGACCATGGTGGGTGTATATGACAGAGTATTTGAGGCTGCTCCGGTATTCCGTGCAGAGAAGCATAATACCACCAGACATCTGAATGAATATACCAGTCTGGATTTTGAGATGGGATATATCGACGGATTTGAAGATGTAATGGCTATGGAGACGGAGATGCTCCGCTATGTATTCACCTTCCTGGGTGAAAAATATGATAAAGAGCTGAAGCTCCTTGAGGTGACCTTACCAAAGATAGAGAGCATTCCTGCAGTTCGATTTGATGAAGCCAAGGTTCTGATCTCTGAGAAGTATAATCGTAAGATTAAGAACCCCTATGATCTGGAGCCGGAGGAAGAAGTACTGATCGGTAAATACTTTAAGGAGGAATATGAGAGTGACTTTGTGTTTGTAACTCATTATCCTTCAAAGAAGCGTCCCTTCTATGCCATGGATGATCCGGCAGATCCGAAGTTTACACTAAGCTTTGACCTTTTATATAAGGGAATGGAGATCACAACAGGAGGACAGAGAATTCACAGCTATGATGCCCAGGTTGCCAAAATGATGGCAAGGGGAATGAATCCGGAAGAATTCTCAAATTTCCTCATGATCCATAAGCATGGTATGCCGCCTCACGGAGGACTGGGTATCGGTCTGGAGCGTTTGACCATGAAGCTCTTAAATGAGCAGAATGTCAGGGAGACGACCATGTTCCCCAGAGATGTATCAAGGCTGGAGCCGTAAAGCACTTGAGCCAAATTCTATAGAAAGGTGGTAAAGCATGAGGATAACAGAAGAAACTGTTCAGTATGTAGCAGCACTTGCGAAGCTGAATGTCTCTGAGGAGGAGAAGAATAAGGTTGCAAAGGATCTGGATCGGATCCTGGATTATATAGAAACAATGAACGGATTGGATACAGAGGGTGTGGAACCCATGTCCCATGTCCTGCCGGTAAAGAATGTATTTCGTGAGGACGAGGTTAGTAATCAGGATAATCGGGAGGAGCTGCTGAAAAATGCTCCCCAGCGTATCGGAGACAGCTTTGCGGTTCCGAAGACAGTTGAATAATCGGTATGAGAAAGGTTAGGTGTGATTATGATTGATATCACAAGACTGTCTGCGCTGGAGCTCGGCAGGAAGATTAAGGCAAAAGAGATCACCGTTGCCGAGGCGGTTCAGGCGCAGCTTGAGATTATAAAGCAAAGAGACCCGGATTACAATTGCTATATTACGGTCCTGGAGGAGGATGCCCTTGCCCAGGCCGAGCAAGTGCAAACGCGAATAGATGCCGGTGAGCTAAATGACTCCCCCCTTGCCGGTGTTCCCTTGGCAGTGAAGGATAACATCTGCACCAAGGGAGTGAAGACTACCTGTGCATCACAGATTTTATATAATTTTGAACCAACCTATGATGCAACAGTGATTGAGAAGCTGAAAGAGGCAGGCCTTATCATTATCGGTAAGACCAATTGTGATGAATTTGCCATGGGCTCCACCACGGAGACCTCCTTCTTTGGAGTAACGAAGAATCCCTGGAATACCGATTGTGTACCGGGAGGTTCCAGCGGTGGATCAGCCGCTGCAGTAGCAGCAGAGGAAGCATTTCTTGCCTTGGGTTCCGATACCGGCGGTTCCATCCGTCAGCCGGCTGGTTACTGCGGTGTGGTAGGTATTAAGCCTACCTATGGTACGGTATCCCGTTATGGTTTGATTGCTTATGCCTCATCCCTGGATCAGATCGGAACCTTCGGAAGAAGTGTATCCGATTGTGCAGCAGCTTTAGAGCTGATCTCAGGGCATGACATAAAGGATTCCACCTCTGCACCCCAGGAAAGCTACCGATATACGGATGCGCTTGTGGATGATGTGATGGGAATGCGTATCGGTATCCCCAAGGATTATCTGGGTGCAGGAATTGAGGAGGAAGTAAAGGAAAGTATCCTGAAGGCAGCCCAGGTGTTAAAATCCAAGGGAGCGATCGTGGAGGAATTCGAACTGCACAGCGTAGAATTTGCAGTACCCTCCTATTATGTTATTGCCTGTGCGGAAGCCAGCTCCAACCTCTCCAGATTTGATGGTGTGAAATACGGCTACCGTACTTCGGAATTTGAAGGCTTACAGGATGTTTATAAAAAGAGCAGAAGTGAAGGCTTTGGCAATGAAGTGAAGCGCAGGATGATGATCGGTGCCTTTGTACTTAGCTCCGGTTATTACGATGCATTTTATAATAAGGCCCTTAAGGTGAGAGCACTCATCAATCAAGGCTTTCAGAAGGCCTTTGAAAAATTTGATATTATCCTGGGACCTATCGCTCCGGAGACAGCTCCCAGGCTGGGAGAGAGCTTGTCCGATCCCTTGAAAATGTACCTGTCCGATATTTATACCGTATCCGTGAATCTGGCAGGACTGCCGGGAATCAGCCTTCCCTGCGGTGTCGATAAGAAGGGACTTCCTATCGGACTTCAATTGATCGGTAGGCACTTCGGAGAAAAGGACATTATACGTGCAGCTTACAGCTTTGAACAGGCCGGAAGCTATGAACGACCCACAACGCTTACTAAAGCGCAGGGAAAGGAGGCATAAGACATGAAGGCATATGAGACAGTCATCGGCTTGGAGGTTCATGTTGAGCTTGCCACCAAATCAAAAATATTCTGTGGCTGTACCACGCAGTTTGGCGGAGATCCCAACACCCATTGCTGCCCTGTTTGCACCGGTATGCCGGGAACCCTTCCGGTCCTGAATAAGAAGGTAGTGGAGTTTGCCATGGCAGCAGGTTTAGCCATGAATTGCAAGATCACGCAGCACTGTAAATTTGACCGTAAGAATTATTTTTATCCCGACCTTCCCAAGGCTTATCAGATCTCACAGCTTTATCTGCCAATCTGCAGAGACGGCGGAATTGAGATTGAGACCGAGGCAGGGAAGAAGACCATTCGTATTCATGAGATCCATATGGAGGAGGATGCGGGTAAGCTGATTCATGATCCCTGGGAGGATTGTACTTTGGTTGATTATAACCGCTGCGGCGTGCCCCTAATAGAAATCGTAAGTGAGCCGGATATGCGTTCAGCCGAGGAGGTTATTGCTTATCTGGATAAATTAAGACTGATTTTGCAGTATCTTGGTGTCTCTGACTGTAAGATGCAGGAGGGTTCCCTCCGGGCGGATATTAACCTTTCCGTGCGGGAGCTAGGAGCCAGGGAATTTGGAACCAGAACCGAGATGAAGAACATGAACTCCTTCAAAGCCATTGCAAGAGCGATTGAAGGAGAGAGAAAGCGCCAGATTGAACTCCTTGAGGAGGGCAAGAAGGTAATTCAGGAAACCAGGCGTTGGGATGACAATAAGGATACCAGCTTCGCCATGCGTTCCAAGGAGGATGCCCAGGATTATCGTTACTTCCCTGAACCGGACCTTCCCCCCATTGAGATCAGCGATGAATGGCTGGAGGAGATACGCAAGCGCCAGCCGGAGCTTCGGGATGAGAAGATGCTCCGCTATGAGAAGGAATTTGATATACCTGCCTATGATGCTGCCATTATCACCGGCTCCAAGCACCTGGCTGACCTGTTCGAGGAGACAGTAGCCCTGTGCCAGAAGCCGAAGGAAGTGTCCAACTGGCTGATGGTTGAGACCATGCGCCTTTTAAAAGAGCAGGAGATGGAGCCGGAGGAGATAACCTTCACTCCTGGCCAGTTGGCTGCCCTGATTAAGATGGTGGATGGAAATAAGATAAACCGTACCGTGGCTAAGGAAGTATTTGAGAAGATCTTCAAGGAGAATGTGGATCCCGAGGAATATGTGGAGAAGAACGGACTTGGCATGGTAAGTGATGATGGTTTACTTCGTTCTACCATTGAGAAAATCATTGCAGACAGTCCTCAGTCAGTTGCTGATTATAAGAGCGGCAAGACCAAGGCCATGGGCTTTATCGTTGGCCAGACCATGAAGGAGATGAAGGGTAAGGCCGACCCTGGTAAGGTCAATCAGCTGGTGAAGGAAATGTTAGATTCTTTATAAAAAATGTGGATAATATCCTAAGCATAAGCCCCATTCTGTGAATAATTTCAGGCTCTGATATCGCCTGGAAGGAAGTGATACAGGATGGGGTTTATTATGATGATACAACAGGCCATGTCTGGGGCCCACAGCAGTAATATAAGTATTACTAGTAAAATAGTAAAGAATAGAAAATGGTAAAATATACAAGTCCATTGTTGACAATAGTACTATATAGTACTATACTATATGGTAAGGAGGGACAGGGATGAAGACAAACGGAGGTTTTCTCATATCACAGATAAAACAACTTCAGGGCAGAGTTTTCGAAAAAATGCTAAAGGAAAGCAAGGTTGATGCTTTTAACGGTGCGCAGGGAAGAATCCTTTATGTTTTATGGGAGCATAACAGCCTGACCATAAGTGAAATTGGCCGTCTAACCTCTCTTGCAAAGACCACCCTGACCAGTATGCTGGACCGGATGGAGGCTTGCGGATTAATTACAAGAAGGCCGGATCCTGACAACCGCAGACAGATTATCATCAGCATAACCCAGAAAGCCAGGGAATACAAGGAGGCTTATGACCAAGTCTCGGACCGGATGAATGAGTTGTTTTACAGGGGATTTTCTGAGGAAGAAGTCCTGGCCTTTGAAGAGCAGTTAAAAAGGATTATCAAAAATCTTGAAGTATAGAGCAAAGGAATTAATTATGAAAGGCAGACTTTCATGATTGTATTATAAATTATTAATGTGAATTAAAAGGAGGCTTTATAGATGGATCAGCAAGTAAAACAGGAGATTATAAGATTGGTCAACACAAGCAGGGACGTGATCGTATGTTCCATTGATGACAAGGGTTTTCCCAATGCAAAGGCTATGTTTCGGGCCAGGAATGATGGGGTTCGGACCTTCTGGTTTTCTACCAATACCTCATCAATTCGCACCGGGCATTTTGTGAAGCGTCCGCAGGCGTGCATCTATTTTCTTGATTCGGAAGGTATCCATGGAGTAATGTTTACCGGACAGATGAAGGTCCTCACAGATAATGAAACCAAAGCGGCATTCTGGCAGGATGGCCAGGAAATATATTATCCCCTTGGACCGACTGACCCGGATTATAGTATACTATGCTTTACTGCTGAGCAGGGAAATTACTATCATGGTTTGAAAAAGCACTTATTCTCTGTAAGCGAGCTGGAGGATACCTTATAATTCCTTATTTACATACTAAGGACTATTCCATTTTTATGAGGAGTTTGGTATCCTTGATTCCTAAAGGGAGTCTAGGCAGACCTTCCATTCCTCCATAAACTGCGGGATGGACTGCTGACGCTGGCTGCGGTCCCTGCTGACAGCCTTAAGAGCCACCTGATAGAGGGCTTCACTGAGAACCCAGGCATCTGCTGTCCTCTCATAATCTGCAAATAAGGCAAATGCAGTGGCTCCCATGAGGTAGACATTGGTCACTTCATCAATGCTGGCTCCCAGCTCAAACTCTTCCGGTGACATGAAGCGGGACGATCCCCACATTCTGCCCATAGTATTGACATAAGGCATTTTGGCATAGAAATCAATATCACAGAGCATGGTTTTTCCTGCCGCAAAATCATAAAGAATACTGCCGTCATAGAAATCAATGGCTACATATCCCTTTGCATGTGCAAAGGCATGAAAAGATAAAATATCATCAAATACCTGCTGCTTGCTTTCAAGGGACATTTGCAGGAATTTCTGTCTGGATTTTGGATACATCCTGCCCATACACTCAGCATCCGTCCATTCAAATAGGACAGCGTATCCACCGCCGATCTCCTCGGCCTTGACAAATTTGATCAAATTCGGGTGAGCCAAATCCTCATAGATCGGAACAGTAGCTTTTAATCGATGAATGGCATCCTGGGCTGTTCCATGATATCGCACCGTAGGTGCACCAGCGAACTTGACAAAATAACGTTTGTTTCCCTGCTGCAGACCAAAGCAGAGATTACCGGAATCCTGGTCATCATAGATCTTGAAGACTCTGCCATATTCCTTAAGAAAGGACATGTCATAGGGGGACTTCAGTCGAAAAGAAATACCATCCATGGAGTCGATTATTGTATCGGCATCATAACCTTTGATTTCCTGCATTTCACACCATCCTATAGAATTAATATAAATGATTATCCACAGCTTTTGGCAGTTGGGATAATCATTTTTATTGTGCATTTTTATTAATGCAATAACAAATCCTTAGCCAATATAGTTGGTGAGTCAACGAATGAAGCACCTTGGTTGGCTGTATCCTATTACCTTATAAAAAGTATATCATATATAATTGGATATGTCTAGGAAAGCAAACATATGATCGGATTTGTTGATGAGTAAATAGTATATCTGATAATCTGATATGAACTGAGTATTTGACATAATTATACATTTCAGTTAGACTAAATGCAGTATACGTAATCTATTTCATAGAGCAATATAGAAGGAGCCTATTATGAGGAAAGCATTATCTGAAATGACCTTGGAAGAGCTGTGGCACTTATTTCCTATTATACTGAAGGAACATAATCCGGACTATAAAGGATGGTATGAGGAGGAGAGGGATAAGCTTCTTCATACTTTGGGAAGTGATATTATAAGAAGAATTAACCATATCGGAAGTACAGCAGTAGCAGGACTGCTTGCCAAGCCTACAGTTGACATCCTTTTGGAGCTTGACTCTTGTCAGGATATTGCTGAGGTGAAGAATAAGCTGATTGACAGCGGATGGACTCTCATGTCACAGAAAGAGCTCCCACAGCTGCAGATGTCCTTTAATCAAGGCTATACACCGGAAGGCTTTGCAGAGAAGGTCTATCATCTGCATGTTCGTTACCTGGGAGATTGGGACGAATTATATTTCAGAGATTACCTCATAGAACATAGGGAGATTGCCCAAGAATATGCCAGTTTAAAGAGGCGTCTGATAAAAGAGTACCAATATAACAGAGACGGGTATACCGATGCGAAAAGTGCATTTGTAAAACAGTATTCTGATGAAGCAAGAGCGTCCTATGGGAATAGATACGTCCCGGCTGAGTAAGATGAGATGATTTCTCTTAACTTTTCATGCTTGAAAAATTAAATTAATGTATTTGATTTCATTTATTTAAGATATTCCTTTGTATTTTTCTGGAAGATGTGTTATAGTAAAGAGGATACTTAGTTCACATACTAAACTATTCTTTTGGAAGGGGGATGCAGAAGAATTATCGTATGGGATGGTAATATATTCTGCAGATATTATTCATGAGAAAATATCACTGTAGCAAACAACATTTATTTCAATCGGTATGCTTTTTTCTTCTATTAATCAGTACCTGGGTATTTGGAGGCTGCAAAAACATGGACAATTCCCATCAGGCCTCTATAGAACTGACACCGACCGCTCAGCCACAGGCGGAAGGGACGAAAGCAAACCCAGAGCAAGAGCATAAAGCAAGCTCGACACAGGAGGGGAATAACGTCGTCACCAGTCCGTTTCAGGAAGCTGATATACATAAGGATGGGAAGGCAGAGGCGGTAACGCATCCTGAGACAGAGCTTCCTTCACTGAAAAAAATCTATACAGACTACTTCAGTATAGGAGTGGCTGCAAGCCTCAGGTCCTTTTCAGCGGAGCGTCAGGAGCTAATCAAGCAGCAGTTTAATAGTATTACAGCGGAAAATGAGTTGAAGCCGGAGAGCCTTCTGGATTATACCGCCTGCATTTCAAATCCTGACTTTGATGACAATCCACAGGTGAATTTCAGCAAAGTGGATCCCTTGCTGCAATTTGCCCAGGAGAATGGTATCCCTGTACGGGGGCACGTATTGGTATGGCACAGTCAGACACCGGAGTGGCTGTTTAAGCAAGGGTATGCCAAGGATGCCGCTGCTCCCTTGGTGACCAAGGAACTCATGCTGAAGCGTATGGAGAACTATATCAAAAATGTACTGGAATACACCCAGGCCAATTATCCCGGCTTGATCTATGCCTGGGATGTGGTGAACGAAGGGGTCGAGCCTGCAGATGGCCAGGAAGGCGGATATCGGTCGGGAAGCTTATGGTATCAGGTGATCGGTCCTGAGTATATTGAGAGGGCATTTGAGTATGCCCGCAAGTATGCTGATCCTGCTGTAAAATTATTTTATAATGATTATAATACGGAGGAGTCATCTAAACTAAATGCGATCATACCCATTGTGGAGAACTTAAAGGATAAGAAATTAATTGACGGAATTGGATTGCAAAATCATCTGCAGATCAATTATCCTTCTCTGGCCCAGGTAGAAGCCTCCATCTGTAAATATGCAGAGCTGGGCTTAGAGCTTCAAATCACTGAGCTAGATATGAACTTAACGGATAATACGGCATATGCTTTGACAAGTCAAGCTTCCAGGTATAAGCAGTTGTTTCTGAGCTTTAAGAAGCTGAAGGATGAGGGAATAGCTAATATCAGTAATGTAACCTTCTGGGGGCTTACAGATGATGTTTCCTGGCTGAATAAGCCCGGAGCAGCCAGCTATCCCTTATTATTTGATAAGGACCTGGTACCGAAAGCAGCTTTTTGGGGTGCTGCCTTAAGTAAGGATATCATGCCTAAGTAATTGGATGTTAGCTATTTACATGAAAGCGGTTAATGCAGCTGCAAAAGGTAGAGTTAGACAATTTTATGATGGCTTGTGAAAGGTAAGTGACAAGCCATCATTTTTTTGCTATGATTAAGGAAAATATTACTATGGAAGGAAGATGATTATGCCATTTATATCAACAAAGACAAGCATTGCAATCAGTCAGGAGAAGAAGCTTTCCCTGAAGGCAAAATTCGGGGAGGCGATTCAACTTCTTCCCGGCAAAAGTGAGAGCTGGCTCATGCTTTCCTTTGAGGATACCTGCACCATGTTCTTTCAGGGCAGCGATGCGAAGCCCTTGGCCTATGTGGAGGTTAAGTTATTTGGAAAATCCACCGCAGATGCATATCAAAATCTGACCAGGGCAATCACTGAGATTATTCATGAAGAACTTGGTATTGCTGCAGATTGTATTTATGTAACCTATCAGGAGATTTCAACCTGGGGCTGGAACGGAAGCAATTTTTAGCATATAGATAAGTATGTGCGTTAAAATGCTTAGGAAGCATCTGGTAATCTCCTGTACAAATAGTACAGATGTGTTATAATGGATATGGATTTGATTGATTGTACTTAAGATAAGCGGAGGTGTCCTTATGGAGGAGAGAAGAAGAGCAAAAAGAATGCCGGTTACACTTACACTTGAAATATTAAATCTCTATAAGCAGGATAATATTCAGGTAAGAGATCTGCATGCGCCCATTGAAGTATTGAATATATCAAAGACCGGGATTGGTTTCCGTACTAAGAGTATCTTGCCTATGGATTATTATTTCAATGCAAATATTAATTTGGGGACGGAAGATACCTTGCATTGTGTCATTAAGATCATCCGCAGTCAGCCTGATGGAGACGCTTTTATTTATGGCTGTGAGTTTGTGGGCATGGCATCCGTATTATCTTACATATTTGAAGAGTACGATAAGAGATTAAGTGAAGAATAAGCAGATGAATTGGAGCTGCTGCATAATAAATGCAGCAGCTCTTAGGTTATTTACAGAAGTTACATGTTTTATTTACAACAGCTCCTTGATTAGCAGGATAGATTGATAAGTCATAATCAGTCAGTCTTAAGGTACCTTAGGTTCGTATATCAAAGCTATAGCGGCTGCTATCACTGTCTGATAGGTTGTCCTCTATAAATTCTGTAAGAAGATCCGGTTTTTTGTATGAACCGGTAACCATACTGCGCAGGCTGTAGCCCTTTTTCTCCAGGGCATTGGTGAGCATGGGCATGTTCTCCCGAAATAGCTGCTCTGCCTCAGGCTGCTCCATATAGAAGGATGCATTGATGATATTGTGGTCCATTTGCAGGTGAATATTCATAGAGCCCAGGCGTTCCATATCCAGATGAAGGAGCAGGCTGATCTTATCCTTGTCAATGGGAAGCTTACGTTTGGAGTAAACATAAAGCTCTCCATGAACCTCTTGATCCCTAAGCTGAAGGGGAAGCTGTATATAAGGAAATATCTCATTTAAATGATGCATAAACTGCAGGTTCTCCTGCAGATTTTTTATGGGTTCCTGTAGCTGTGCCGACGCTTGCTGGTCAGTCAAGGATTTCACTAACTTGCTTATTTTGTCCATATCCTCCTGAAGGGCCTGATAAAGCCGATCAATGGCTTCTTTGTCAGCCATTTGCTTCGGAGTCAGGGTCCATCTGTCATGAAAGGCTTGTTCCAGAAGCTTATGATATTCCGGACTGACAAATAGCCTAAGAGCATCCTCCTCCTTTAAAAGAGGCAGTTGTTTCTGAAGAGAGGTCAGAATATCCTTTGCAGAAACTGTTCCATCCTCCACACCTTTGTATAAT
>JAJUHH010000045.1 GCA_029267975.1 Clostridiales bacterium | reverse complement strand
GTTAATAAGGTCATCATTGAGTGACTTATCATCGTGAACACCATTCACAGTTGTATAGGGGATCTTGTCCTTGGAACGATCACTAACCAGATTCATCTTCTCGCGAATCTTTGATAAGGCTTCCTCAACCCATTTTTTATCTTTTTCTGCTATCATCTTGCTCCTCCTTAAAATCAAAAGATTTATTTTAATCATAATTCAACATGAATTGACTGACAATGTGCTATAATGCTAAGTAATAGATGTATTCTGCTTTTTTAATTTGACGTGCTTTTTACTTATACTTTTAATACAAGTGATAAAATGGAGGTAACCAATGATTAGGGTAATTAAATGTGGCTATGAATCAAGACATAAAACGAAATTTCAGCTGATAAGAAAGACAGGGGTGCCCAATTATATTCTTCTGATGGTCAAGTCCAAGGCTTTATTTAGAATCAATGATAAGCTTATTGAGACCAACCCGAACATGGTAATCCTTTTTGACCGAAATACTCCCACAGACTATGGAAGTGTCGATGATTTTTTTAATAATGACTGGATCCATTTTGATTTTATGGGGGAAGTGTCTATTTTCGAGACACTTCATATTCCCTTTAATGAACCTATTTATCTGTCTCGGATGCCCATGCTGTCGAATTATGTTCGTCTTCTTGTACAGGAGAATCATTCTCCTTCCCTTCATAAGCTGCAAATTCAAGATGCTTTGATGCGTCTGATTCTATACAGTCTGGATACACAGGTTACTGATCACTCCATGTCCTTAGAAGAAAGTAGATATCGTCAGGCCTTAAATCAACTACGGCTGGATATCCATAATACGCCCCATAAAAAATGGACAGCTGAATATATGGCAGCTTCTGTCCACTTAAGTTTGTCGTATTTTCAACATCTGTATAAAAAAACCTACCATATTACCTGTATGCAAGAGGTAATTCAGGCCAGAATAGAACGGGCAAAGTTTTACCTGTCCACTACGGATATACCTGTGAAAACGGTGGCTGATTTTTGCGGCTATGAAAATCAGATGCATTTTATACGGCAGTTTAAGATGAAGGAAGGTCTCACGCCTTCCCAATACCGACAGCTATGTCAGGACAGTAATAATGCTTCCGCAGACGGACAGGGAAACGCATAAAACTATTGACATTGCGGTGTTTTTATACTATTATAAACAAAATTGATAAAAACGTTGACGGAGAGAGTAAGGATAGTTCGCAGACAAAGCGATGCAAAAGTCCCAGCGAGCCGGGGACAGTGTAAGCCCGGTATGAGTAGCATATCTCTGAAAATCACTCCCTAGTTGCAAGACCCAAAGGCAGGTTGTGACCGGTGCCAAGTAGGTCGCGCCGGTATCTACCGTTATATAGATAATGTATATCCAGGGTAAGCGGATGAAATAAGGAACAGGCTGCTAATCAGTCAGCCAAACAGTTTTAAGGTCCGTTTATAAGCCAGGAGTACGTGAAACAGGTGGTTAAGTGAAAGCATTTATGCTCTCATCCTTTTTCGGATGAGAGCTTTTTTAATATTCCACCCAATTTAACCAATAATAACATTAGTATAATTATAGGAGGAAGCAATATGTACGATAAGGTATCCACGGATCTGAACTTTGTCGACAGAGAGAAAAAGGTATTACAGTACTGGCGGGAAAATCATATTTTTGAGCAAAGCATTGAACAGAGCAAGGGAAGAGAAAGCTATACCTTCTACGATGGACCGCCCACAGCAAACGGTAAGCCCCATATCGGTCATGTGCTCACAAGAGTTATTAAGGATATTATCCCCAGATACCGGACCATGAAGGGTTATAATGTGCTTCGTAAAGCAGGCTGGGATACCCACGGACTTCCGGTGGAGCTGGAGGTCGAGAAAAAGCTTGGGATCGATGGCAAGGAGCAGATTGAGCAGTATGGTCTGGAGCCTTTTATTCAGGAGTGCAAGGAAAGTGTATGGAAGTATAAGGGCATGTGGGAGGATTTCTCCGGCACAGTTGGCTTCTGGGCGGATATGGATGACCCTTATGTAACCTATCATAATGATTACATTGAGTCTGAATGGTGGTCCTTAAAGCAGATTTGGGATAAGGGACTCCTTTATAAAGGCTTTAAGATCGTTCCCTATTGCCCCCGCTGTGGAACCCCCCTTTCCAGCCATGAGGTTGCCCAGGGCTATAAGGATGTGAAGGAAAAATCCGTAATCGCCAAATTCCGTGTTAAAAATACCGAGGATGAGTATATTCTCGCCTGGACCACAACACCCTGGACCCTTCCCTCCAACGTGGCCCTTTGTGTTAACCCGGAGGAAACCTATGTGAAGGTAAAGGTATCGGTGGATGCCAAAGGAAATGTCCTGAAGAAGGACGGCAGCTGCTCCTGCGGTCACGATCATGGTCATGATCATGGACATAAGCAGGAGGGTGAGCAGGAAGCAGTAGCCGCCAAAACAGAGCATTATATTCTTGCTCAGGCCCTTCTTGGCGTGATTGAGGGTGATTATGAGATTGAAGAGACCTATGTGGGTAAGGATTTAGAATACAAGGAGTATGAACCTCTCTTTGATTATGCAAAGTTAGATAAGAAAGCACACTTTGTTACCTGTGACGGCTATGTTACCTTAAGCGACGGTACCGGCGTGGTTCACATCGCTCCGGCCTTCGGTGAAGATGACAGCCGGGTGGGCAGGAATTATGATCTGCCCTTTGTACAGTTGATTGACGGCAAAGGTGAATTCAAGGCGGAAGCCACTGATTTTGCTGGCATGTTCTGTAAGACTGCGGATGAGCCTATTATGAAGATACTGGCACAGAAGGGCCTGCTCTTTAAGATCCTGAAGTTTGAGCACAGCTATCCCTTCTGCTGGCGCTGTGATACTCCCCTCATCTACTATGCAAGAGAGTCCTGGTTCATTAAGATGACTGCAGTGAAGGAAGATCTGATTGCCAACAACAATACCATTAACTGGATGCCGGAAAGCATTGGTCAGGGCCGCTTTGGTGATTGGCTGAAGAACGTGCAGGATTGGGGCCTTTCCCGTGACCGTTACTGGGGTACTCCTCTTCCCATCTGGGAGTGTGAGGACGGACATCGTCATTGTATCGGAAGCATTGAGGAGCTTAGGTCCATGTCCGACAATTGTCCGGAGAATGTAGAGCTTCACAGACCATTCATCGACGCGGTAACCATCAAGTGTCCCGAATGCGGCAAGCAGATGACCCGTGTGAAACCTGTAATCGACTGCTGGTATGATTCCGGCTCCATGCCATTTGCACAGTGGCATTATCCTTTTGAGAACAAGGAGATCTTTGAGGAGAGATTCCCTGCAGACTTTATCAGTGAGGCGGTGGATCAGACCAGAGGATGGTTCTACTCCCTGCTGGCAATCTCCACCTTGATCTTTAATAAGGCTCCCTTTAAGAATGTTATTGTCTTAGGACATGTGCAGGATGAGAACGGCCAGAAGATGTCAAAGTCCAAGGGCAATGCAGTAGATCCCTTTGAGGCACTGGAGCAGCATGGTGCAGATGCCATCCGCTGGTATTTCTATATTAATTCCGCCCTATGGCTGCCCAACCGTTTCCATCATGGTGCGGTAACCGAAGGACAAAGAAAATTCATGGGTACCCTTTGGAATACCTATGCCTTCTTTGTACTCTATGCCAATATCGACAACTTTGATGCAAGCAAATATCAATTGGAATATGAGAAGCTCTCCGTTATGGATAAATGGCTGCTGTCCAAGCTGAATACTCTGGTGAAGACGGTGGATGAGCACCTGGACAACTATAGGATTACCGAAGGGGCAAGAGCTCTTGCAGACTTTGTGGATGAGCTTTCCAATTGGTATGTCAGAAGAAGCAGGGAACGCTTCTGGGTAAAGGAAATGCCTCAGGATAAGATCAATGCTTACATGACCCTCTATACCGCTCTTGTTACGGTATCCAGACTGGCAGCACCCTTCATTCCGTTTATGACAGAGGATATCTATCAGAATCTGGTAAGAAGCATTGATAAGACTTCTCCGGTCAGTGTTCATCTTAGCGATTATCCGACCTGCAATGAGGCTTGGATCAATACGGAGCTGGAGGCCAATATGGAAGAGGTTCTGGAAGTGGTTGTACTTGGCCGTGCCTGTAGAAATACAGCCAATATCAAGAACCGTCAGCCCATCGGCAAGATGTATGTAAAGGCTGAGAAAGAGCTTTCCGAATTCTTTACAGCGATTATTGCTGAAGAGCTGAATGTGAAGGAAGTGGTATTTACTGATGATGTACGCGACTTTACTTCCTATAACTTTAAGCCTCAGTTAAAGACCTTGGGACCGAAGTTTGGAAAGCAGATCGGAGCAATCCGTACGCTGCTGGCAGAATTAAATGGCAATCAGGCAATGGATGAGCTCAATGCCACCGGTCAGTTAAGGATCATGCTGGATGGGGTGGAAGCTGTTCTTGATAAGGAAGACCTCTTGATCGAGGCGGCTCAGACCGAAGGCTTTATCTCTGACTCTGATCACGGTATCACGGTTGTGCTTGATACCAACCTGACAGAAGCATTGATTGAAGAGGGCTTTGTCAATGAGATCATCAGCAAGATTCAGACCATGCGTAAGGAAGCAAACTTTGAGGTGATTGACAATATCCGTGTATTCCAGAGCGGCAATGATAAGATCAAGGATATCATGGCCCGCAATGCTGAGGAGATCAAATCTCAGGTGCTTGCAAAGGAACTGATCTTTGATGCGGATCAGGGCTTTGCAAAGGATTGGAATATTAACGGTGAGAATGTAACCCTGGGAGTGGAAAGACTGTAAAATAACTATTTTGTTTTTATATTCTTCATAATAAGTTCACGTTTCGGTAATAGATTGAACACAATTAGAGGATATAATAAACTCATAAGTTAAGTTACTTTAAAAGAAGCCACGATTGCAGCAGCGGTTACTGGCTTCGACTAACAACAAGCAAAATTTAAATAGATTATTTTTTTCATAATTTCCCCTCCCTTTTTTCAAAGCCAGCCTGATAAGCTGGCTTTACCTCTATTCTAACCCAGCCTTGTGCTGTTTAAAGCTTTACTTTCCGGCCTTTATATACTATAATAAAACTACAAGCAAATGGTAATATGTAACATATTTTGCTATAGCAAATTTCCGATAGAAAGGATGGTCTTCTATGAAACTAATCTATGTAATCGTCCGCAATGTGGACAGCAGCTATGTAACAGAGGCCTTAAACAAGAAGGGATTTTATGTTACCAAGCTGGCATCAACAGGAGGATTTCTCAGGGAAGGTAATACCACACTGATGATTGGAACGGAAGAAGATAAGGTCGATACAGTGATCGATATTGTAAAGAAGGAATGCGGACCAAGGCAGCAGATCATCTCTAATCCGGTGGGAGCAATTGAATATGCCTCAATGAATGTTGTGGTAAATGTCGGCGGAGCAACCATATTCGTTATGGATGTGGACCGATTTGAGAAGATTTAATGCACATTTTCTAATAAGATAAATTAACAGCTTCCGGTCTCCGGAAGCTGTTTTCATGAATAGAGTTTTACATATCTTCCAAAGACATCCGGTGAAATATTTATGAACAATGTGATTTTTACTTTCTTTTTCGCTTAAAATATGGTATAACGAAATATAGCACTTTAATATTATTTCGGCGAAAGCAAATATGCTTTACCGATTGTAAAAGGAAAGGATAATTATAATAATGAAGAAGGCATTTTTATTCGTGATTGGGTTAAGCCTGGCTACAATGGCTTGGGGATGCGGATCCAAGGATAGTACCGCTACTGATTCTGCTACTCCCACACCCACTGTGGCAGCAGACGATACAACTACGCAGGTACCTGTGAAGGAAGCATATGAAGTAAATAATTATATTACCTTGGGAGAGTATAAGGGGCTTACTGCCGTTTATACCAAATTAGAAGTAACCGATGCCGATGTTGAAGAGGTCATTAAGAGTGAGCTTGAAGCGAATGCCACAGAGGAAGAAGTAACAGGCAGACCCGTTCAGGAAGGCGATATTGTTAATATAGACTATGAAGGATTGAAGGATGGCGTTGCATTTGACGGTGGGACAGCACAGGGACAGGATCTGACCATTGGTTCCGGCAGCTTTATCGATGGCTTTGAGGACGGTCTGATCGGAAAGAATATCGGAGAAAAGGTTGCCCTTAATCTTACTTTCCCTGAAAATTATTCAGCAACAGATTTAGCCGGACAAGCAGTGGTATTCAACGTAACCATTAATTCCATCAAGGTGTCCAAGGTTCCTGAATTAACGGAAGAATATGTGAAAGAAAATACAGAGTATGATAGCATAGAGGCTTACAAGCAGGCCATAAGGGATGAGCTGCAGGCATCCAACGAGGAGACAATGGAGAATGAGAAGATCAGCAATCTGCTCACCACAGTTGTTGAGAATGCAACCATTTCTTCTTATCCTCAGACCTTAATTGATTATTATGGTTATGAGCTTGAGAGTATGTATACTCAATACGCTCAGTTATATGGTATGGAACTGGCGGACTTTATCAGTGCCAACGGACTGACTCAGGAAGCCTACGATGCTCAGAAGAAGGAATATGCAGAAGGCAGCGCAGCCCGTGAAATGGCATTATATGCAATCATCAAGGCTGAGAATATTACCATAAGTGATGAAGAGTATCGGACCGGTCTGGATGAGATCCTGGCTCAATATGGCACCACGGAGGAAGAATTCTTTCAGAGTGTAACTGAGGAACAGGTAAGAGAAAATCTGATTCTGAATAAAGCCATTGATTTTCTTATTGAGAATTCCGTTGATGCATAAGATCAATATTGGATAAACAACCCTTTGTGTTATGAAACATAGACAAAGGCTGCTGCATGAAAGATGAAAAGGAAGGAAAGAACAACATGCATCCGAAGCATACGGGTGCCTGTTATCCTTTCCTTCTTTTACACTATGTAATGAAACAGCCTGAGCTTATAGAAAGTAGAGTTAGAATGCAACGAGATTTCTTACCGATTAGTACCTTGGATATGGAGAAAAGGGGATGGAGTCAGTGTGACTTTGTCTTTGTGACGGGAGATGCATATGTGGATCACCCCTCCTTTGGCACCGCTGTAATCAGCAGAGTTTTAGAGAGTCATGGTTTCAAGGTTGGCATCATCCCTCAGCCTGACTGGAAGGATGCAGAAAGCATCAGCATTCTGGGAGTACCAAGATTGGGATTTTTGGTGAGCAGCGGTAATATGGACTCCATGGTCAACCATTATTCCGTTGCCAAAAAGAGAAGGCAGACGGATGCCTATTCTCCCGGCGGAAAGATGGGCTTAAGACCGGATCACGCTACCGTTGTTTACTGCAATTTGATTCGTAAAAAATATAAGAACATTCCGATCATTATCGGCGGAATAGAAGCAAGCTTAAGAAGACTTGCCCATTATGATTACTGGAGTGATAAAGTAAAGCGTTCCATCCTCTTAGATTCACAAGCGGATCTTATCTCTTATGGAATGGGCGAGCATTCCATAGTTCAGATCGCAGAAGCACTGGACAGTGGACTTGATATTAAAGATATTACATTTATTGACGGAACGGTTTATAAGGCAAAAAGCCTTGATTCTGTCTATGATGCAGTAATGCTGCCAAGCTTTGAAAGCATTCTGGAGAGTAAAAGAGAATTTGCAAAAAGCTTCAATATTCAGTATAACAATACAGACCCCTATTCCGGCAAACGCTTGGTGGAAGCTTATGGGGGAAAGGAATATGTCGTTCAGAATCCTCCTGCTAAACCCTTAACCCAGTCTGAGATGGACCGTGTATATTCCCTGCCATATATGAGGGACTATCACCCATCTTATGAGGAGGCAGGAGGAATTCCAGCCATACAGGAGGTAAAGTTCAGCCTGGTAAGCAATCGCGGCTGCTTTGGCGGCTGCAATTACTGCGCGCTGACCTTCCACCAGGGAAGAATTCTTCAGACCAGAAGCCATGAATCCATCATATCGGAGGCAAATCAGCTGATCTGGGATAAAGATTTTAAGGGTTATATTCATGATGTCGGAGGACCCACAGCGAATTTCAGGCACATTGCCTGCGAGAAGCAGAAGGCCAAGGGTGCCTGTGTCAATAAGCAATGTCTCTATCCCAGCCCCTGCAAGAATTTGAAGGTAGATCATAAGGATTATATGGAGCTTCTTCGTAAGCTTAGAAATCTGCCCAATGTAAAGAAGGTATTCATCCGTTCCGGTATACGCTTTGACTATCTGATGGCGGATAAGGATGATAAATTTATTGAGGAGCTGTGCGAACACCATGTGAGCGGACAGCTCAAGGTGGCCCCCGAGCATATCAGTGACAGTGTACTGTCCCTGATGGGTAAGCCGGAGAATGCGGTATATGAGAAGTTCCAGGAACGATATAAGAGGACCAATGCAAAGCTGGGCAAGAAGCAGTATATCGTGCCCTATCTGATCTCTTCCCACCCCGGATCCACCCTGAAGGAAGCGGTGGAGCTTGCGGAATACTTAAGAGATCTGGGGTATATGCCGGAGCAGGTGCAGGATTTCTATCCTACCCCCTCCACCATATCAACCTGCATGTACTATACAGGACTGGATCCCAGAACCATGAAGGAAGTTTATGTTCCCAAATTACCTCATGAGAAGGCCATGCAAAGAGCACTAATTCAGTACCGTAATCCCAAGAATTATGAGCTGGTAGTAGAGGCTCTGAAGAAGGCCGGACGTACCGACCTGATTGGATTTGATAAGAAATGCCTGGTACGTCCCAGACAATTATCCAAAGAAAAGCAAGCAATAACTAAATCAGGACATAACTTTGCGAAGGCGCAGGGTTCGGCAGCCAAAGCAGTCAAGAAGGCTTCCGGGACAAGAAAGGGAAGACCTTCCTCCGGGCATAGTAATAAGAAACAGCAAGGTTCACAAGCAAGAAGTCGCAAAGTGAGATAATTAGCTTGACAATTAGCGGGACACAATGCTATACTACGCAAAGTATCTGTTTCATATTGAATGCTATTTTAAAATGAATCAGCTCTTGGTCTAAAGGACTAAGAGCTTTTTTACCGCATATGAGAATGTGTCATTGGGGAATATATGAGATAAGAGAGTTAAGAAAGGAAATAAAGAATGGAATTAACAAAATTTGAAGAATTAGAATTAAACCCGGCGATCCTGCGTGCCGTTGAAGAGATGGGATTTGAAGAAATGTCACCGATTCAGGCAAATGCAATACCGGTAATCCTGGAAGGAAGGGACGTGGTAGGCCAGGCGCAGACCGGTACCGGTAAGACTGCCGCCTTTGGCATCCCTTTACTGCAGAAGATCAATCCTAAGGAAAGACATCTTCAGGCAGTGGTGCTTTGCCCTACCAGAGAGCTTGCAATTCAGGTGGCTGAAGAGATTCGTAAGCTGGGAACCTTCCTGCATGGAATAAAGATTCTCCCTGTGTATGGAGGTCAGGAAATCTCCAAGCAGATCAGGTCCTTAAAGTCCGGTGTTCAGATCATTATCGGAACTCCGGGACGTGTTATGGACCATATGAGAAGAAAGACCGTAAAGTTTGATCATGTAAATATGGTGATTCTGGATGAAGCAGATGAGATGTTAAACATGGGATTTCGTGATGACATTGAGACAATCTTAAGTGAGACACCTCAGGAACGTCAAACCGTGCTTTTCTCTGCCACCATGCCTGCACCGATTCTGGAGATTGCAAGAACCTATCAGAAGGATGCGGAAATGATTCGGGTAGTGAAGAAGGAACTTACTGTTCCGAAGATTGAGCAGTACTACTATGAGGTTACACCAAAGAATAAGGAAGAGGTTCTTTCCAGATTGCTTGATATGTATAATCCCAAGCTCTCCCTGGTATTTTGCAATACCAAGAAACAGGTGGATGAGCTGACAGCAGCACTTCAGGGCAGAGGCTACTTTGCCGAAGGCCTGCATGGTGATCTGAAGCAGCAGCAAAGAGACCGGGTAATGCATAGCTTCCGTAATGGAAAGACAGAGATTCTGGTAGCTACCGATGTGGCAGCAAGAGGAATTGATGTGGACGATGTAGAAGCTGTATTTAATTACGATGTTCCTCAGGATGATGAATATTATGTTCACAGGATCGGTCGTACCGGCCGTGCCGGTCGTGAGGGCAGGGCATTTACCCTGGTGGTTGGCAGAGAGATCTACAAGCTGAAGGACATCATGAGATATTGCAAAACGAAGATCAAGGTACAGCCAATTCCCTCCATCAATGACGTTACAGCAGTGAAGGCGGATAAGATTTTAGATAAGCTGACAACCATCATAGCCAATGAAGATCTCACCAAGATGATCAATATCATTGAGGAAAGAGTGAACGAGGAAGATTTTACAACATTGGATCTTGCAGCAGCATTTCTTAAAATGATGATGGGTGATGACAGTGACAGGGAAGAGGATAAGGCCATGGAGGATTTCGGTGATACCGGTGCGGAAGCAGGCATGGTGAGATTATTTATCAACCTTGGTAAAAGCCAGAGAGTTAGACCCGGAGATATTCTTGGAGCCATTGCCGGTGAGACCGGAATGCCCGGAAAGCTCATTGGATCCATTGATATGTATGATAAGTATACCTTCGTCGAGGTTCCCAGAGAGTATGCATCTGAGGTGATCCAGGTGATGAAGACTGCAAAGATCAAGGGCAAGAGCATCAACATCGAACCTGCCAACAGAAAATAATAATAAAATACAGCTGCGAGTCCGGTCTTCGTCATCTGTATCGTTATGCCCATCAGTATCACTATGCCCATATTAATAAGTTATCGTAAGGATTGAATAAAGGTACCATTAGTGTGTCTTGAGAAATATTCTCAGAGGGAATGCAGGCCAGACATGAAATAAATGCTTGACGAAATAGGAAAGCTTCTTTATAATAATAATTACTATTATTGAATGGAGCGCTTTATATGACTACTATGACAAAATATAGCAAGCAGAGAGAAGCGATCAAAGAATACCTCTCGCAAACCAAAGAGCATCCTACTGCGGATACCGTTTATACGAATATTCGAGCTATTTTACCTAATATTAGTCTGGGAACCGTCTATAGGAACTTAAATTTACTTGCCGAGCAAGGTGAAATTCTGAAGATAAATTGCCAGGATGGCAGTGTCCATTTTGATGGTAAGCTTGATCGACATTATCATTTCATATGCAACGACTGTGGTAAGATTTGTGACATCGAGATGGAGAGTATAGATTTTATCAACAAAATCGCAAGTGCCAACTTTGGTGGAAAGATTGATGGTCATACCGTTCATTTTTACGGAAAGTGTCCTGAATGCAAGTAAATATGAGGTCGGAAAAGAGCTGACAGGGTTTCCTGTCAGTTTTTTGTGTACCTAATGAGGGCCTGGGGTTCAGGATAAGGAAAAATTACTTAAAGAAGTAAAAAAATATTAAATAAGTATTGACATATTCTTCATAATATTATAATATAATAATATCAATAACAATTACTATTATTGTTATAAAAATGACAGTAAAAAGGAGATTAAAAAATGAAGAAGTATGTCTGTTCAGTATGTGGATATGTTCATGAAGGAGAGAGCGCACCGGACCAATGTCCCATTTGCAAAGCAAAGAAGGAGAAATTCACAGAGAAATCCGAAGAGAAGTTCTGGGCTGATGAGCATGTTGTAGGCGTTGCTAAGGGTGTCAGCGAAGATATTCTTAAAGACTTAAGAGATAATTTTATGGGAGAGTGTACCGAAGTTGGTATGTATCTTGCAATGGCCAGAGTTGCTCACAGAGAAGGTTATCCTGAGATCGGATTATACTATGAGAAGGCTGCTTGGGAAGAAGCTGAGCATGCAGCTAAATTTGCAGAGCTCCTTGGTGAGGTTGTAACTGATAGTACAAAGAAGAATCTCCAGATGAGAGTTGACGCAGAAAATGGTGCCTGCATGGGTAAGAAGGATCTTGCAACACGTGCGAAGGCAGCAAACTTAGATGCTATTCATGACACCGTTCATGAGATGGCTAAGGACGAGGCAAGACACGGAAGAGCTTTCGAAGGTCTTCTGACCAGATATTTTGGCTAAAGCCAAAATATCTTGATACTCTTAGCTAGTCCAAAGTATCTTAATTCTCTTAGTTAAGCTAAAGAGCTTTAATATCTTGGCAAGACAAAGTACCATGTTGCGCTAAGAGGCCAAGTACATATGAAAATCATGCTTATATCAAAGTATATATAACCCCTCATTATATATACTTCCCCTTATATATTGTTCCCAAAACGAGCAATAATATTATCAATGGCTTTGTCATGTCTACTATT